>CALZFJ010000198.1 GCA_945645715.1 uncultured Prevotellaceae bacterium
AAATAAGGGCGATGAAAACGATGGCGGGCTGCATATGCGGTTTGGGCTGAAAAATAATGATGAGCCGCTCAGCGCTGTCTATATTGTGGATGAATCGTCGATGATTTCGGATTCAGTGTCGGAGAATGATGCTTTTTCATTTGGCTCAGGGCGTTTACTGACGGATTTGTTTGAATTTGCTCGCGGCAGGAAACTTGTTTTTGTAGGCGACTATGCCCAGCTGCCGCCCATAGAGATGAATTTCTCACCGGCTCTCGATAAAGAATATATCGAAAACAGGTTTGGCTGCAAGGTGCGGGAGGTGATGCTCAAAGAGGTGATGCGTCAGACTGACGGTAGCGTTATGCTTGCGAATGCTACAAGAATTCGCACAGCTATTGAGAATAAATCTTTCATTGAGTTTAAACTTGACAATGGCATCGACACCGTAGCTGAGGACGTCGATTTGCTAAAACCTTATTTCGACTTGTCGCCAACGAAACCTGATGTGCGGTCGGCGGTCATTGCCTACAGCAACAAGCAAGCGCTGGATTATAATCTCGCTATTCGTCGGCATTATTATGGTGAGGATGCTTCACGCTTGATGGCGGGCGATTTGTTGATGGTGTGTCGCAATAACTATTCCTATGGGCATGAACTGTTCAACGGCAATATTGTGCAAGTAGTGGCTTGCCAGCCGGATAACGAGGCCGAGTGCCACAATGTGCGCGTAAAATTAGGCAAGGGCCGGATTGAATCTGTAGCACTGAAATTCCGCAAAGTAAGTATTAGGTTTTCGGGAAACAGCGGACCTGTGTCGCTCAATGTCATGTTATTGGATAATTTTCTTGATGATCAATCTGGTTCTATCGGTGGATTGTTGGCTCGTGCATTAATCGTTGATTTCAACAATCGGCTGCCGCAGAATATCAAATCCAAAGAAAGCGAAATCCGTCGGTTGCTTCGCTCAAAGAAAAAGCTCACTAAAGAACAGCAAGAACTCTGTGACGAATATTTACATCTGCTAAATAAGGATCCTTATTATAATGCTGTGATATGCAAATACGGTTATGCCATGACGTGCCACAAGGCACAAGGCGGCGAGTGGCATCACGTGTTTGTCGATATGTGTCGCTATGGAGGTACTGCCAACGAGGATTACTTCCGCTGGGCATACACGGCACTGACTCGTGCAAGTAAAAGGATATGGCATTTCCGAAGCCCTGATTTCAATTACATCAGCAATCTTGTTGTTGAGGAAATCACTCCGTCTTCAAAACTCCAGGTCAGCAGCTATGCCGACAACTCTGATTTTTGCGAGGCTCGATTCAAGCGAATCAAAATCCGGGCACAAGAGTTAGGGCTACTTGTATCGGAAGACCGCTCAAAGCTTTACCAACATATTATTACGTTTACCGACAAAAAATCAAAAACCTCAGTATTTCAGTTGTGGTTTAATGCTAAAGGATATAGCGCAAAAGATATTCTTATAGCATCAACATCCGAAGAGCTGTCATCGCTATGCCGCCCGTTGATTGAAGCATCGTATGCCCCGATAAATGTGCCATTTACGGCGCCCGACCGTCCTTTTGCTGAAAAGCTTGTAACGTTTGTTCGCAGCCAGCTTGAAGAATGTGGAATTCAGCTCCTCGACATTACTAAGGATAATTATCAAGACGTGTTCCATCTCAAGACCGATGGACTTGCTCAAGTGAGATTCATCTACACAGCCAAGGGAAACTATACATATATGCGATTGTTAAGTTCTCTTGGTTACCATGACGAAAAGCTACAAAAGTTCCGTAACCGATTTATCTAACTTTCCAAAACTATGAATATAAAAGAAATTACCGAATTGCGAAAGTCAGGCCATCTTGCCGAGGCAATGGCTGCGGCTGAAATCGAATTTGCACAAGATGCTAATAAATACACTGCCAGTGCATTGTTCTGGTGCTTTAATGATTTGTTTAAACAACAAAGCGGAGATGAAGCCTTAACCACCGTCGAGCGTATGAAAACTCTTTATAATGACTTCGGTAGCGAAGATGACTATATGCAGAAAGCAATGATTTCGGTTGAAAAGCACATAATTCCGCATTATAAGGAGCTTAGGGCTGCCGTCGAAGATGCTAAAGAAGGAGCCGATGCAATATCGTTGCACAAGCAAATATCAATTTGGTATAACAACGGTGAACTTGACGCAAGGCTTTACCTCGACTTCGGTTGGCTAACATATTATGCACTCAAACAGACTCCTGTAGGTGAGGTAATAAAGAGAAAAGTCTTACTCAATCAATACCTCCAATTAGAATTACCCAAGCCATCCATATTACATTCGCTGATTTTGAGCGAAGCGGTAAAAGTTGAGAAAAACACACCGCTTCAATTTCGCATCCGCGACTTTGTACGATTGTGGGGACTTGAAAATCTCAGAAGTGAAGATTGGATGCAATTTACAACTGAAGAAGGCAACACTATGTCATCGTTGGTTGAAAAACTTATAAGTGTATATGTAAAAGAAATAAAGACCGACAACATAGCAGCACCTGATGATTTCTGCCAACTGGTTGATAAGGCTCTTGAGACGTTTCCCGGCAATCAAAACTTGCCTCAACAAAAAGCTGGAGTTCTCATTTCGCAAGGGAAAACATATGAAGCTTTATCATATTACAAGGATATGATACTCCGCTCGCCGGCGAAATTTTTCCTTTGGGAGCAGGCTTCAGACCTCGTTAAAGACATTGACACAAAAATTGGATTGCTATGCAAGGCCTTGACTTGTGGTGCTGATGACAAGTTTATTGTGAAAGTACGGTTGTCGCTTGCAAAGCTGTTGATACAAGCCGGTATGCCATCGAATGCTAAATGCGAACTTGAAAAGCACCGACAGACTCGCCAAGCCAATGGCTGGAGTCTAAAAGAGGAATTCAGAAATCTATACAATCAATTATCATCGGTTGAGGCTGCTGCCGACAACAATGCAATCTACGCCAAATATTCCGTCAAAGCCGATGAATTCATCTATAGTTCGTTTCCAACGGTTCTGGCGGTGAAAGTCGACGAAAAGCAGAACGATGACCGAAACCATCCAGGACGAAAAATCACAACATGGATTCTTCGAACCGATAAATCAACCGAACGGTTACGCAAACCAACTAAATTCGGGCTAAACCGACATACACAGAACGGAACGGCTTTTGATATAAAAGTTAACGACGGCAAGGTCGTTTGGATAAAGCCGCACACCGACACGGTCAACGTGCCTTGGCTGAAAGAATGTTCCGGCGAAGTGCATATACGCACCGACCGCAATGGGAAAAGCTATACACTAATCTCAGGCACTTATGTTGGAGAAAAGTTCATTAAGCACATAAGTGAAGGACAACAAATAAAAGTGCTGTCGATAAAGCAAGACGACGGACGTTGGTGTGCAATAACCTTATTGACGCATTAATCTTGACAAATATGCCTGCGAATAAGAATGCACTGACTCGGATTGTGTTGCTCGACAAACTTCTTGCCGACCGATATCATGCATATTCCATTCAGGATATGACCGATTATCTCGAACGGGAATTGCCAAACTACGGGAAAGATGGCGGCGTGAGCAAGCGTTGCGTTGAGAAGGATATAGAATACTTGGAATACGGTTTCCCGATGCTGATTGAATTTGAACGATATACGATAGATTCCTCAACTTCGGGCGAGCGTGTTTACAAAAAACGATGCATCCGCTACGCCGACCCTACGTTCTCGATATTCAAAAAGAAACTGACCGAAGATGAAAAAGCCGTTCTAGAATCGGCTCTAACTACGCTCGGCAGTTTCGATGGACTCGACAATTTTAAGTGGCTTGCCGAATTGCGCAAACAGCTGAAACTTGAAACACGAGAACCTGTAATCTCTCTTTCGAAAAATTTAGTTGAAAACTCAACGCTGATTGCATCGCTGTTTTCCGCCATATCGAACAAACAAGTCATTGAGCTAACCTATCGTAAATTCATAGACTCTACAGCGCACAAGGTCTTGCTATCACCCTACCTTCTCAAAGAGTATAACCGCCGTTGGTACGTTGTCGGGGGAGCTTACGACACGAATCGCATTCTTAATTTTGCACTCGACCGTATCATAGAAATGAATCCAAAAGTCGGATATACCTTCAAGCCATGCGAGACCGACCTTGAAGACCGTTTCGATGAAATAATCGGTGTCACTTTTAACGAAAATTCTCCGTTGACAAAAATCATATTCTGGGTTAGCGACGAAGTCAAGGGATATATCCATACCAAACCCATTCACGGCTCTCAGATACACATCAAAGGAGAGCGAGCCGACAAGCTGCACATCGCATATCCTCAACTTCATTCCGGTGATTTTTTCTCAATAGAGTGTCGCGAGAATTGCGAACTTTTTCGTGAACTAACGGCATGGGGCTGCGACCTCATCGTGCTTACTCCAACAACGCTGCGCAGCAAAATTGCAGACCGCATAAAACGCATGGCATTACGATATGAATCGATACCATAATTTTTTAAGAGATAAGAAGTTACAATTAAATTGACAATTATTACTCCTAACTTCATCACTTTGAGGCTGTGTCAAATTGAAGTGACCCCAAAAAGTTTTTTGTCCAACTTTTTGGGGTCACATCAATAGATGCCAGCCCTAATTTTTTAGAATCTAA
>CALZFJ010000199.1 GCA_945645715.1 uncultured Prevotellaceae bacterium
GCGGGCATTGTTTCACGGCTTCAATCTCAGTGCCGATGGCTACTATAACCACGTCACGGACAAGATAATAGCCGTGCCGAAGGGCAACGGACAGTATCGCTGGATGATGATGAATCTGGGGCAGGTGCGCATTTGGGGAGCCGATGTCACGGCACAAGCCAATTTCCGCCTGCCGGGCGACGTGTATCTTGATGCGTCGCTTGCTTACACCTTCCAGAGCGCACGCGACTTTAGCGATCCTACCGACATTGCTGATGAGGCGGGAACCTATAAGGGGCAGATTGCCTATATTCCGCGCCATAGCGGCTCGGTGGTGGTGCACGGAGCATGGCGAAGTATCGACCTCAACTACAGCTTTATATATGTGGGTGAACGATATGACAACTCGTCGAACATTCGTGCCAACTATGTGCAGCCGTGGTACACTCACGACCTCTCGGCAGGCTACACTTGGCGCATTAATGCCACGAAGATGAAGGCTCAGGTGGAGGTGAATAATCTCTTCAATCAGCAATATGAGGTGATTCGCAATTACCCTATGCCCGGTCGCAACTACAAGCTGACTCTGAGTGTGGAGTTTTAGGTGAGAGGTAAGAGGTAAGAGGTAAGAGGTAAGATGTAAGGGGCAGTGAGACGGTTTGGAGCCTTGGAGCGACAGGCTGAAGAAAAGTTATGGTAATTTTAGATTTTAGAATGAAGAATTGGATTTTTCTACATATTGCACTTATGATTATTGTGCTTGCGGCTTGCAGGCACGATGATGAAATCTTCATACCTGAGCGTGTGGAGGTGTCGAAGCCGGAATACACGTCGATTAATGGCTTCTATCTGCTCAATGAGGGAAATATGGGCAGCAACAAGTGTACGCTCGACTACTACGACTATTCCACAGGCATATATTCACGCAATATCTACGGTTCGGCAAACCCCTCAGTGCCCAAGGAGCTGGGCGATGTGGGAAACGACCTTGCCATATATGGCTCGCGACTCTATGCCGTGGTGAATTGCTCAAACAAGGTGGAGGTGATGGACGCTGCCACCTGTGTGCGTATAGGGCAGATTGAGATTCCTAACTGTCGCTACATCAAGTTTCACGAGGGCTATGCTTACGTCACTTCGTATGCCGGACCTGTGGTAATCGACCCGGAATATGAACAGCTTGGCTTCGTGGCTAAGGTAGATACACTCACGCTCCGCGAGGTTGCACGCTGCACTGTGGGTTTCCAACCCGACGGACTTGAGATTGTAGATGGCAAGATTTACGTTGCCAATTCGGGCGGTTACCGTGTGCCCAACTATGAGCGCCGCGTGAGTGTTATCGACTTGGCTACTTTCAAGGTGGAGGAGGAGATTGACATCGACATAAATCTGCAATATGTGTGCTGCGACTCGCACGGTGGACTGTGGATTTCGTCGCGTGGCGACTATGTCGATTCCTCTTCGCGTCTTTATTGCTATGATGTGCGCAAGCGACGCATCGTTGCCGAGGTAGATGTGCCCGTGGGCGATATGACACTTGTGGGCGATTCGCTCTATGTAGTGAGCAATGCGTGGAGCAATGTCACACAGTCGGATACACCGTCGTACAGTATCGTAGATGTGGTGCGGAAAGAGGTTGTCTGCGACAATTTCATCACCGACGGAACTGACGCTGTGATACGCAAACCCTACGGAATTGCTGTGAACCCTCTCACTCACGATATTTATGTGACCGATGGCAGAAACTATGTGAATCCGGGCTACCTCTATTGCTTCGACAGTAATGGAGTGCAGAAGTGGAATGTCCGCACGGGAGATATTCCGGCACACATTGCATTCTATTAGAAGCGATAGCGACTTATATGGCTTTATGTGGCGTGACAGGATTAGAGTAATGAAGATAAATTTTTGATATATTATGAAGAAATTATTATTTGGAACAATATTTACTATGGCAATTATGCCGGCATTTGCGGCATCGCCTTATCTGAGCCGGGTGTATGATTACTGTCCGGCTCCGGGGCAGTTTATCAATGAGCTTCCTGAGTATGAAGCCGGTGACACTCGTGCCTCTATTCTCGAAAAGGTGGCAGAGAACCTTTGTGGTGACGAACGACCGGGCATGATTTCGCTTGGAGGCTTCGGAGGCTACGTGATTGTTGGATTTGACCACCCTGTGGTGAACGTCAGCGGAGAATACGATTTCAAGCTATTCGGCAATGCCTTTGCAGCCGAAAGTGCGGCAAGGGGGGGCAGCTGTGAGCCGGGGGCGGTTATGGTGTCGGTCGATAGCAATGGAAATGGCTTACCCGACGATGAGTGGTGGGAGCTTGCCGGCAGCGAATATGCCAAGCCCGACACTAAGCACAATTATCAAATAACCTACTATAAGCCTGATGATGACCATGTGGCTGATCCCGACCCCTCAAACTCGGCTATAGCCGACCGCAAATATGTGCGATGGACCACAAACTACTCCGATGAGCCGGAAGGCTATATTCAGAAAGTGACGTTCCACACACAGCCCTATTTTCCGCTGTGGATTGATGCTGCCGAGCTGCAATTTTCAGGCACACGCATTCCCAACAATGCCGAGCTTATCAGTGGCACATATTTCCTTGAGTTTATGGACTATGGCTATGTGGATAACCGCCCGAATAATTCCGACCCCGGTTTCAATATCGACTGGGCAGTAGATGCCGAGGGCAATACGGTTGCACTCTCGCATATTGATTTCATAAAAGTATATACGGCTGTCAATCAGCAATGTGGCTGGATAGGGGAGACTTCAACCGAGCTTTGCGGTGGCATTGATTTGCACCCCGAGGCTGCCGTTGAAGCCGTGAAAACCCATGGTGATGCACTGCGCGTGAAGGTGCATGGCGATGTGGCGGAAATCACGGTGGAGCATGATTGCGAGGCTGTAATCTATTCGGCTTCGGGCGTGCCGGTGCAGACGCTAAGTCTCAACGCCGGTGTTAATAGCGTGGCATTAACAAAAATGCCAAGTGGAGTCTATATTGTGAAGACGTCACACTTGGCAGTGAAATTCTTGAAATAGCCTTTTAGCTACATTATTCGGTTTTGTATTGCCTGATGGCATCATTTTTCATAATGAAGCCGTCAGGCATTGCTCTTTATATCAAAAAACAAAGGCATTACACTAAGCGACCAATCCACTCGTCGCGTTCACCCGGCAGAAGGTCGATTACCGGCACTTCAATCATGGTGTAGGCACCGGGGGTGAGACGCATTGTGGCGCGAGCCACACCCACAAGGATTTGCGCCGTGAGGGCAGGGTTGTTGATGCTCATTGTGAACTCAAAGCGCTGGTTCTGGGTGAGACCCGAAACTCCCTTGCGCTCCATGTGCACACCGTGCCCCATGTCGCGAACCTCATCTACGCTTGCCACCTGCATCACGTGCGTTTCATCGCTTGCAAAGTAAGGGTCGGCTTTGATGGCTTTAGTCACCTCATCGAGGTTGGCACCATCTTCAAGTTCTACATATACCATGCGGCGATGAATGCCGGTGCCAAGAGGAATGGTCATCGATAGGGCATCTTTCACACCGGCTTTTGAGCGCACAGCTACGCTGTGACCCATGCTCATGCCGGGGCCGAAATTGGTGTAAGTCACGCCCTTGGGAGCGGCAGCCTGCATCAGAGTGCGTACCACCGAGTCGCTTCCCGGATCCCAGCCGGCAGCAATCACAGCCTTTGTGCCGTGAGCCTTTGCAACGGCATCGAGAGTCTTGCGCAGTGCCGGAATCTGAGTGTGAATATCGAAGCTATCCACAGTGTTAATGCCCTTGGCAAGCAATTCGGCAGCATGCTTCTCAACCTCGCGGGTAGGAGTGCTGAGAATGGCAACATCAACCTTGCCAAGTTCATCAATATTTGTCACAACCTTATATTTTGCAATCTCATCGGGAATATTGGTTACGCTGCGTCGCACAATGCCCGCAATCTCAAAGTCGGGAGCGACCGAAAGTGCTTCGACCACAAAGCGGCCGATATTTCCGTAGCCTACTACGGCAACTCTTGTTTTGCTCATAAAATCAGTAATAATGTTTCTTTGTTGGAATTTTGGCGCAAAGATAGCAAAAATTCAGGAAATTTGCAACAATAACGCATGAAGACCTTACTTTATGAATCCACAAAGATTCACCGGGAAAAATCATAATCGGCAATTCTTCAGGCTATATAGGATTATTCCATTTTGAGGCAGGAGGTGGGAAGAAAAGAGAGATGGTGTATCGGGGGTGAGCCGATACACTATCTCTTGTTGATGTTGTGTGATGGAGGGGATTAGTCCTCGGTGGTGGCGAGGGGTGCTGCTTGCTTGTAAGTGCGGGCACCAAGCTCCTTGTCGAGCATATAGAGTCCGTAGCCGTTGTCCTTTATCATCTTGAGGTTGTCGATGATAGTCTGGGCGTTCTCCTCTTCTTCCACTTGCTCGTCGATAAACCACTTGAGCATGCTCTGGGTGGCAAAGTCGTTCTCCTCGAATGCCACTTTGTAGAGTGCGTTGATGAGCGAAGTCACTTTCTGCTCGTGCTTGAGTGTCTCTTCAACGACGTTGAGTGTCGATTCCCACTCGGTGGGAACTGTATCGATTTTCTCGAGCTTAACCACTCCGCCGCGTGAGGTGA
>CALZFJ010000200.1 GCA_945645715.1 uncultured Prevotellaceae bacterium
CAGCCACATTCCCATTCACCATCATCGGGGCAGAAAGAGCCACTTCGGTATCGGGGCGCTGGTTCTGGGTGATGCGCAGTTTCAAGTCGTTATACATATTCTGCACACGGTAGTTTCGTGTGTCCACCTTTATCGAGAGCTGCTGGTGGCGGTCGTTGTAGTCGATATCGGTGCGCGACGTTACCTCAATGGGCACCTTCACCTCATTTTCACACACCATGAATCGGGCTTGCAGCACCACATCATCGGGGTCTTCCTCGCGATACACGCGCACCAGATAGTTGCCCGAAATGAGCGGCTGCATCTGCTCATTGGGGAGGGTGAACTGATAGTGCACGAATTGCGACAGAGTTCCGCTCGAGAACTCATAGTCTTCGATGTCGGCATAATTGAATCCATCGACAAACTCCGAATCGACCAGCCCCGACGGCTTCCAGTCGGCATCGCAGTGCACGAGAGTGTAGCGCAGATAGGAGCGGTCGTCCTTCAGCTCATCGAAGGAGAAAGTGATGTGGTCATCGTTGCCGCGGGTGATAATAGGCGGAAACATATAGTTGCCATCGAGCCTCACGAGCAGAGAGCGGAACGCGGGGTCGAAAGTGCGAGTGCGGGTATCCTCTATGTCGCTTGCATGAGCAGCGACACACATCATCACCACGGCAAGTAATATTAAGATTCTTTTCATCATCAATGCTTAGATGCAAAATCAATAAGAAAGTAAAAAAAATCACCAGTCGATTGGTTCCATGCCGTGCTGCACCAGGTAGGCATTGGCGCGAGAAAAGTGCTTGTTGCCGAAAAATCCGCGGTATGCCGAGAGCGGCGACGGGTGGGGCGAAGTGAGCACCAAGTGCTTCATACGGTTGATGAAAGCACCCTTCTTGATGGCGTATGAACCCCAAAGGATAAACACCAGATGCTCGCGCCCGGTGGCAAGGCGAAGGATAACTTCATCGGTAAACTGTTCCCAGCCGTGATTCTGGTGAGAGCCGGCACTGTGGGCACGCACGGTGAGGGTGGAGTTGAGCAGAAGCACCCCTTGTCGCGCCCAGCGGCTAAGGTCGCCGCTTGTGGGGATAGGCTTGCCGAGGTCATCGTGAATTTCCTTGAAAATATTCATCAGCGACGGCGGAAACGGCACTCCGTCGCGCACCGAGAAGCACAAGCCGTTGGCTTGGTTCACGTCGTGATAAGGGTCTTGCCCAAGGATTACCACCTTCACGCGGTCGAAGGGCGTGGCGTCGAACGCCGCAAAAATCTCGCCCCCCGGCGGAAACACAGTAGCGGTGGCATATTCATGCTTCACAAACTGCACCAGACGGGTGAAATAATCCTTATCCCACTCGGCAGCGAGAGCCTTTCGCCAGCTATCTTCAATCTTAACATTCATAATCAATCAAAAAAAATTTGCGTAGCAACAAATATATTATTACTTTTGTCGAGCAAAAACATCGGCACCCATAGTTCAATGGATAGAATACTGGATTCCGGTTCCATCGATTGGGGTTCGACTCCCCATGGGTGTACACACAAAAAAAGTGCTACCGCAAAGGTAGCACTTTTTTCGTATTCTGCAAAGCACCTTGTGGGGCGCTTTGCGAGTGTAGTGAGGGTGAGCTTTCCCCGAAAATTCCCCGGATGTCAGTTTGAGCCGGGTGAGAATGGTGCGAGCGGTCCGCGGAAATCTACGGTGACGGTGTTGCCGAATGAGTTGATAAGGGTTCCGCTGATGCTGTAGGTGTCGTCGTCATCGTTGTGGCTGATGGTGATTGAGCCTCCGGTGATGATGCCCGTCTGCACCGAGTAGTCGGGATTCACGCGCTCATAGAGTGAGCCGAGCGGTAAGCTGCCATAGTATTTTCCGGGATAGAACACTCCCGGCTCTTTGGTGAATGAGTAGCCATTGACGATGCCGGGAACGTAGGTTCCGCAGATTTCGCCTTTTTCGGTGTAGATATCCATTTCCACTTTCACACCCGGTACCATCACGTGCTTACCGTCGGCTGAGAGCTGGTCGGTGGTGAAGATGTGAAGTATGTGGTTGTCGCACACGGCATTGCTGGTGCTGTAGAGCCAGTCGGTGACGAGAGTGCTGTGCACATACATATTTTCCTTGATGTAGGGTTCTTGCTCGTCGCCGGTGTTGTCATCATCGTCGGTAATACCCGATGTGTCGGTGAACGAGAGTGCGCCCACGAAGTGGAATGAGATGTTTTCGTTGTCTTCGGTCAGGAAGTTGGCGGTGATTTCATATCCGCTGTCCACATGGCGCACTTCCACAGAGCCTTCGGTGGGGAATATTTGCTTGATGCCTCCCACGGTCCCGTCGCTGTTGAGCGAAGCCCAGGTGAGTTCAAGGTTGGTGGTGTACATTGCCTTGTCGTTGGTGCAGATGTAGGTTCCTTCGGGGAGAATGGCATTTGCGTGGTTGGCGCTGAGCGGGCCGAGCATGTCGAGGTAGAGCACATATCCTCCGGGGTGTCCGGCAATGTTGGTTCCGTTCACAGAGGCGGCTTCGTCGTTGGTGATGAGGAAGTAGTAGTTTCCTATGCCTTTCTTGTCCTCGTCCTGGTAGGTGTCGGCAAAGTACATTCCGTTTGGCTCGCCATCGGCTGAGAGCTGTCGGTCGAGCTCAATGGCGCCGGTGCGAGCAATGCGCTCGATGGAGCTGATGTTGTTTATATCGATTCCCATCACCTGCCAGTTTCCGCTTGAGGGATGAGAGAGGTAGAGGTTGCCGGGAGTGGTGGTTTCGTTTCCGTTGTTTTCAGTCACCTTGAATTGTGCGGCAGCCAGAAGGGGCAGTATGGCTGCTGCGATGAGTGTAAAGTATTTCTTCATAGTGTGCTGTTCTTACTTTTTGATGAATTTTACTGAATTGCCTGCAACGCGCAGAATGTAGCAGCCCGGTTGGAGCGTTGCAACGGAGATTTGCTCACCCGATGCGGTGGCAGTGGTGTGTGTGAGAGTGTGGCCCGACATGTCGGTGATGCTGATTTCGTCGCCTGCTTTGCAGCCGTCGATGTGTAGTGATTCGCCCACGGTGAAAGCTTTCACATCATGGCGTGCAACCACTGAGCCTACGCCCGACAGGCGGAATTGCACCTTCTTCACACCGAGCAAGGCTTCGCCGTTGGTGAGAACAATCTGGAAATCAGTGTCATTGTCGGCTGCAAGGAAGAAAGCCACTTCGCTCAGTGGTGCCGACTGGTCGTTGTCGGTGTAGAGTTTCGCCACTTGCTCCTCGGCGAAGCCGGTGGCGGTTACAGCAAGTAGCATTGCTGATAAAATTACTTTTTTGATCATTGTTTTTTATAATTATGATTAAGTTTATGGTTTTGCACAAGCAAAAGTGCTGCAAAGTTAGTAAAAAATCGGTTAAGGTGATAGCAGAAACCGGAAGAAAAGTGACATTTTTCTTCCGGTTCCGGTGATGAAAGTTGTAAAAAGAAGGGCGACTATTTCACGCGTGGGACGATAATATGGTCGGTATCAGGGGCAATGTCGTAGATACCTGTGCTGTCGTTGCGCGTCATCGTCAGAGGCACTATGCGAGTGAGTCGGGGTGCAACTGCCGAGTCGTTGTTGTGCACGTGATACACATAGTATGGCTTTCCGTCAAGTCCCTTGAAGATGTCGCCGTGTCCCGATCCCGGCTCGCCTACGCGGCTCTTGTGGATAATAGGGTTGCCGGCATATTTCGTCCACGGACCTTGCGGAGAAGGTGCAGTGGCATATCCCACGGCATAGTCCTGATTGAGGAAGTGGTTTGCCGAGTAGAACAGGTAGTAAGTGCCGTCGAGCTTCATCACTGTAGGGCCTTCCATAACGGGACTCCAGCGGCCGTCGTCGGTCTTTTCCCACGCGTCGGTAAGCCCGAAGCAGCGCACGAGCGAAGAATGGTCGATAGAGTCGGTCTCAATGTCGTAGCGAGCCGACCATAGGTAGTTGCCATTGTCGAAACGCACATGGTAGAGATAGTAGCTCCCATCGTCGTCCTTGAAGAGGAACGGATCGATGTTCTTCTCACTGCCATCTATTGGGCGGATAGTGCTCTGTGTGTAGTGCCCGGTGATAGAATCACTCTTGGCTACAGCCACTTGCTCGTTGGCAGTGTAGAAAAGCAGGTACTTATCGCCGTGACGATAGATTTGAGGGGCCCAGAATCCCCACTCTCCGAATGAGTTGTCGCCTTTTTTCAGAATGAAGTGTGTAGAGTCGGCATTGCAGGCAGTCCAGTTAGCAAGATCGGTCGATTCGAGCAACTTGAAGCCGATAGTATTAGCTCCACAGGTGCCTGTAAGATAGTATTTGCCGTTTTCTACAAAGATTGTGGGGTCGGCGAAAGTGATTTCTTCCCCGGCTGCTTCAGCATTATTCTCAGTGCAGCACGAGAGCAGAAAAGATGCGGTAAAGGCGGCCGCAAGGCATGATTTGGTTAAGATTTTCATAAAAGTAGGGGTTGATTAGTAATGTTATTTTTAGTAGAGAGGGGCAGAGATGCCCCTCCCGGCTTATTTCACTGAGAACTTATAGATGCACACGTGGTAGTATTCCTCGTCGGGATTGAGGCGTACTGAGGGGAATTGAGGCTGGTTGGGACCGTCGGGGAACTTCTGGGTTTC
>CALZFJ010000201.1 GCA_945645715.1 uncultured Prevotellaceae bacterium
CCCGAGGAGACCAAGAAGCACTTCCCCAACATCTACCAGAAGTGCCTCAGCCTCGGCATCGACATCACCAAGGACTACATCCCTGTGGCTCCCGCTGCACACTATCTGTGTGGCGGAATTAAGGTGGATACCAACGCCTGCTCTTCAATTCAGCGCCTTTATGCGGTGGGTGAGTGCTCGTGCACAGGATTGCACGGCGGAAACCGCCTGGCATCAAACTCGCTCATTGAGGCTGTTGTATATGCCGATGCAGCTGCAAAGCACAGCATGGAGCACATCGACCAATACACCTTCCGCGAGGATATCCCCGAGTGGGACGACAAGGGCACGCAGCACACCGAGGAGATGGTGCTCATCACGCAGAGTGCCAAGGAAGTGGGCGAGATAATGGGTACATACGTGGGAATAGTCCGCAGCAATCTGCGTCTGCACCGCGCCTGGAACCGACTCGACATTCTCTATGAGGAGACCGAGAAGCTCTTCAAGACGAGCAAGGTGAGTCGAAAGATTTGCGAGTTGCGCAATATTATTAATGTGGGCTACCTCATTATGCGTCAGGCAATGGAGCGCCACGAGTCGCGAGGCCTCCACTACACCATCGACTACCCGCCCACAAAGCACGACGCCCCCACCGAGCAATAACCCGATTGCTTGAAAATTTTGATGAAAGTAAAAAATAACAGAAAAAGTTCTCAAATTTGAGAACTTTTTCTTAACTTTGTGGCAGCAATTGTTTTTATGAAGCTCTTAAAATATAAACTTTTGAAGGATTTTTGGAAGAAACACTCAGATGCTGAGGCTCCCTTGAATCGATGGGCGGAATTTGTTGAAAGCAATGATTGGAAGAATCATGCCGATTTAAAAGAAGCATTTCCTTCGGCTGACTATGTGGGCAATAACCGTTATGTTTTTAATATTTCCGGCAATAAATATAGGCTCATAACAGTAGTTGTGTTTTTTGATGGTATTATGCAAATCAGATTTGTTGGTACACATGCTGAGTATAGTAAGATTAAGGATATAAAAACTATATAGTATGAAAATTAAAGACGAAGTGACATATAACGAAGTTGATGCCCGAATGGAGGAGCTGCTTGCCAAAGGCGCTGAATTGGGTGGTATGGAGAATCTTTGCGAAGAGGATAAGGAGGAGTTTAAGATTCTAAGTAATGCTGCATATGAATGGGAATGTGAGGTGGATCCTCATCCATGGCGTGTGAAGCCTTCGCTTATTGCTGCAATCAAAGTCGCATTCCGGCAAAAGGGACTAAGGCAAAAAGAAGCTGCAAAAATTATTGGAGTGTCAAATACGGCATTTAGTGATATCCTTCATGGGCGCAGAGCTATAAATTATAATGTAGCTCGAAATATCTATCACGAACTGGGTGTCCCTGCAAGCATAATTCTTGGTTAGCTTTTGGTAGATTATCGTTTTTCTTTTTGTTTCTGCGCTCGATTTCGATAATTTTGAATAAATTACACTGCATCTCGGCATACCCAAAAACAAAAACTTCGTTTTTCTTTTTGTTTCTGCGCTCGATTTCGATAATTTTGGCGGCATCTCAGCAAAGGCAAAAATGTTTTTTGCCTCTTGCTTTCGAATTGCACAAAATTTGTAGTAATTTTGCAGACGGAATCAATATTAACGAATAATTATTAATAACAAGATAAATGAATTTTGTAGAAGAACTTAAATGGCGCGGCATGATCAACAATATGATGCCGGGTACTGAGGAACAACTCAACAAGGAAATGACCACGGCTTATCTCGGCATTGACCCTACTGCCGACTCTCTGCACATCGGTCACCTCTGTGGCGTGATGATGCTCCGCCATTTCCAGCGCTGCGGACACAAGCCTATCGCCCTCGTTGGTGGCGCTACAGGTATGATTGGCGACCCCAGCGGTAAGAGCCAAGAGCGTAACCTCCTCAATGAGGAGACTCTGAAGCACAATGTGGCTTGCATCAAGGAGCAGCTTGCGCGTTTCCTCGACTTCGATAGCGATGCCCCTAATGCTGCCGAACTTGTGAACAACTTCGACTGGATGAAGAATTATTCATTCCTCGACTTCGCCCGCGAGATAGGAAAGTGCATCACCGTGAACTATATGATGGCTAAGGATAGCGTGAAGCGTCGCCTCAATGGCGAGTTCCAAGAGGGTATGTCGTTTACCGAGTTTACCTATCAGCTTCTCCAAGGCTACGACTTCCTCCACCTCTACCAGACCAAGAACTGCAAGCTGCAGATGGGCGGTAGCGACCAGTGGGGCAACATCACCACCGGAACCGAACTTATCCGCCGCAAGCTTGGCGCAGAGAACGATGCTTTTGCACTCACTTGCCCGCTTATCACTAAAGCCGACGGCAAGAAATTCGGAAAAACCGAAAAAGGCAATATCTGGCTCGACCGCAACCGCACCAGTCCTTACGCGTTCTATCAGTTCTGGCTTAATGTGAGCGACGACGATGCTGAGCGTTACATCAAGATTTTCACCGGACTCAACAAGGAGGAAATCGATGCTCTCGTGGCTGAGCAAGCCGAGAATCCCGGTCTTCGTCCTATCCAGAAGCGTCTTGCCAAGGAAATTACCACTATGGTACACTCTGAGGCCGACTATGAGGCTGCTGTGGAGGCTTCGCAGATTCTTTTCTCAAATAAGGCTCAGGATATTCTTCACAAGATCGACGAGGACACACTTCTCGCAGTGTTTGAGGGTGTTCCGCAATTTGAGGTGTCGAAAGACCTTATCGCCGGAGGCGTTGACCTCGTTGACCTCGTGGCTGAGCACACTCAGGTGTTCCCCTCGAAGGGCGAGATGCGCAAGCTCACAAAGAGTGGAGGCGTGTCGATCAACAAGGAGAAAGTCACCGACCCGCAAATGCGCATCGATGAGTCATTCCTTCTCAATGGCAAGTATATCCTCGCTCAGCGCGGAAAGAAGAACTACTATCTCATCATTGCACGCTAATTCCATGAGACTGCCCATAGTCTCGTGAACCAACGATAACCTATTGCGCGCGTCCCCGGCACTATCGGGGGCGCGCTTTTTTAGCGCATTGTGAAATTTTCGCCCAATGGTTCAGAGATTTTTATTAACTTTCCTCTAAAGAAAAAACTTTTCTTTATCTTGCCGGTGTAAAATCTCGTAGGTTTTATGTAAATTTGCATTCGCAAGTTGCTCCTTGTGTGTAGCTTGCAGCTCTCTTGAGACCTGAAACTGATTTTCAACATCGAATTTTTTAAAATCGTTATACTGATGATTACTTTCACTATTGCTCTTTTAGCCCTAATTGCAGGCTATTTCATCTACGGGCGGTTCATAAGCCGCATTTTCGGACCCGATGACCGTCCCACTCCCGCTGTCGCGATGGCTGATGGCGTAGATTACATCGTGCTTCCGCCCTGGAAGCTGTTTATGATTCAATTCCTCAACATTGCCGGACTGGGTCCGATTTTCGGCGCGATAATGGGCGCACAATTTGGCACCGGAGCCTACTTGTGGATTGTCCTTGGCACCATCTTCGGCGGTGCAGTGCACGATTTCTTCGTGGGTGGCATCTCCATGCGCAACAAGGGCGAGAGTCTGCCGCAGATTGTTGGCCGCTTCCTTGGCACAGGTATGCAGCGCGTGATGTGCGTGTTCACCATTGTGCTGCTCATTCTCGTGGCTGCAGTGTGGGTGAGCGGTCCTGCCGACATTCTCGGCCGCCTCACCGATGGCTATGTGAGTGTGATGGCGTGGATTGTGATAATCTTCCTCTACTATGTGCTTGCCACCATGCTCCCCATCGACAAGATTATCGGCAAGATTTATCCGGTTTTTGCCGCTACGCTGCTCTTTATGGCTGTAGGCATAATGGTGGTGCTCTATGTGAAGTGCCCCGACCTGCCCGAGATGTGGAATGGCTTTGGTACAAAATATGATTCTGCTCCCATCTTCCCGATGCTCTTCATATCCATCGCTTGTGGAGCAATCAGCGGCTTCCATGCCACGCAGTCGCCGCTTATGGCTCGCTGCATTGGCAACGAAAAGCTTGCCCGCCCCGTGTTCTATGGTGCTATGGTCACTGAGGGTATTGTAGCTCTTGTGTGGGCTGCTGCTGCCACGGTTTTCTATCACGACAATGGCATCATCGGTGCCGACGGAAAGGCTTTCTCAGCCGCTGCCGTGGCGTTTGGCATCTCCAACGAGTGGCTGGGTGTAATCGGCGGAACCATTGCCACCCTCGGCATTGTGGTGGCTTCCATATCGAGTGGCGACACTGCCCTGCGCTCAGCTCGCCTTGTGGTTGCCGACTTCTTCAAGATTAGGCAGAACAGCGTGACACGCCGCTTGATGGTGAGTGCTCCCATTTTCCTCATCACGCTCCTGGTGCTTGTGTATAGCCTCAGCGATGCCGACGGATTCAAGATTATATGGCGCTACTTCGCCTGGTGCAACCAGACGCTTGCCGTATTTGCCTTGTGGGCAATCACGGTGTATCTTGCCCGTGAGCGCAAGCTCTATTGGGTGACTTTGCTACCCGCCCTTTTCATGACGGCTGTTTGCAGCACCTACATAGTGATGGCACCCGAGGGCTTCGGCTTGCCTGCCACTGTGGGTTATCCCGTGGGA
>CALZFJ010000202.1 GCA_945645715.1 uncultured Prevotellaceae bacterium
AAGCTTTTTTGTTATATCCCCCACCACGCAACGTGTAGAAATCAGACCAGCCACTAGTTGGCCTATCAAGAGGTCCCATCGGATCTATCTGCGCTTCACTGGTATAAGTGCGCATATAGTCATAACACCACTCCCAAACATTGCCGCTCATGTCGTACAGTCCCAGTGCATTTGCTGCCTTCCCAGCTACTTCGTGTGTGCTTGACGAGCTGTTTTCATAATACCATGCTACATCTCCAATTGTATTGCTGCCGCTATAAAGCGTTTGTGTGGTAGCTTTATTACCTCCTCGAGCAGCATATTCCCACTCTGCCTCAGTAGGTAGCCGGAATGTAAGTCCCGTACGTGAATTCAGCATTGAAATAAAAATTAAGCACTCTCCCATATTTGTATTATATGCTGGGTAATTATCGCCAAGACCTTTATCGTCTGTCCATGGATCTTTTAAAGGATCCCACAACCCAACCACTTTTTTCCATAGTGCCTGTGTCACCTCAGTCTCTCCAATATAGTAATCTTTCGTAATAGTTACTTTATGCGCTGGTTTTGCATTATCACTAGCTTCAGTTTGCTCCGATGTCGCTCCCATCGTGAATGTCCCTGCCTCCACAAGCTTCATCTTGAATGTTATGTTCCCCACTGTGATTGTTTTTGTTTTTTCATGAGGTACAGGCTGAAGCACAGGAAGCGGTTCTGCCAGAACCAAACGCATACCATAACCTGAGCTGCGAAATATCGCATCTCCTCGTTCACGATACGCTATGCGGCAGCCAGACGCATCGCGGTGCCAGCAACCACCTCTTAATATATGCTCAACCCCACTAATGGAACCTGAAGGATCAGTCTGCGCTTCACTGCTGTACCAGCCAAATTTGTCATAACACCACTCCGTTACATTGCCACTCATGTCAAATAGTCCGAGAACATTTGCAGCCTTACTTGCTACAGCGTGTGTGCTTGAAGAGCTGTTTTCATAAGACCACGCCACATCACCGATTATGCTGCTGCCGCTATATAGCGTCTGTGTGGTTGTTATGTTGCTACCTCGGGCAGCATATTCCCACTCCGCCTCAGTAGGCAGTCGGAATGTCAATCCTGTCAATTGATTCAGCTTGGAAATAAACTTCTGGCAATCGTCCCATGATATATAATAGGCAGGATAATTGTCCCCAAGACCTTTATCCTCAATCCATTGATCTCCTCCTGATGACGGCTTCTGCCCCATCACTGCATACCACAGTGCCTGCGTAACTTCGGTCTCTCCCAGATAGTAGTCCTTCGTTATTGTCACTTGATGCGCCTGCTTTTCATAACTATCAGCACCTGTCTGCTCCTCCGTCGCTCCCATCATGAATGTTCCTGCCTCCACAAGAACCATTTTAAAACTTATGCCATTTATTTCAAATACTTTGTCTTTATTTTCTCTTTCCCATCCAGAGAAACTATTTTCCGTAGGTAATGAAAACCAACCAGACTTACCTGTAACAAAATTTGAACTGCTCATTGAGCGAGAGTATATCCATTCTCCGCTTCTCACAACAATTGTGCTATTTTCGTGAGCCAAAAAACCATAGATATAACGCGAATAGCCATCATCTTCAATCTTCATTGCAACTTTAGTTAATGACTGCTGCAACGATTGTGAGGAAAAACCGGAATAACTTTCACACCCCGATACCGAGAATTCCGTTCCCGGTGTGCCTTTGAAGCGGAAGCGAGCCGTTTGCGGAACGAGCATTGCGGTTAGCGAAATTGCTCCGTCTTTGCATACATAGTATGCACTCTTATCGGCATAGACTGCCGTGAGTGCATTGAATGTTACATCAGTGCCGCTAAGCGATGTTTCTCCATCAAAGAAATATGCCTCACACTTTGTAGCTGCGCCTTCGGTAAGCGTTCCGCTATATGTGACGCTCCAAGAGTCAATTGACTTGTTATAAGTGGCAACGCCGGAAACAGCTCCATTGTTGGTACTGAAATTCAAGTACAGACGGTCGCCGTCACTCCACCCTTCGGCATCAGCACGGCTGTCGTCGAATCCACGCACACCGCCGCTCAACGTCATTGTAGCAGTGTGGGTCACTTCATCTTCTATGCTCTTTATCGCATCGCTGTCGCTGCACGAGGTTGCCACAGCAAGCATAAGCAGCACCACGATGCTTGAAAAATATCTTATTGTTTTCATTGTTTCTTCCGTTAATAGTTCTTATTAGTTCCAGTCTTCATCATTTTCAAATCCGCCAAGTCCCACACTTGTGATTGCCTGAGTGACTTTAATAGTGCGTGTTAGCGTATCTTCACCGCTTGGCACACCTGTGAGCTTGATTTCCACTTCTCCGCCGCGTGCTGCCTCTGATGTAAGTTCAGGCACTGAAACAGTGAATGTGTTTGCTCCAGGTTGGCGGATAACTGTAATCCACTGTCGGTTTGCGGTAGCTTCAAATTCACCATCGGCAACTACAATTACCACTTGTGATTCACCACCTTTGCTGCTGAAAGCTATTTTCTCTGCATCAACACTCAGTTTGCGTCCCGGCTGGCTGAATGTAAACAGACTTGTGCCCTTGCCATCGGCAGTGAATTTGAGATTCCCATCACGCTTAGCAATTGATGGATTGAAAGCTACACCCACTTTGATTTCTCCATTGCCTGACCCTTGCAGCGGCGACGGAGTGAGCCAATCGACTTCGCTCTCCACTGTCCAATTCACTCCCGATGCTACACTGACTGACATAGTGCAGGGATTTGCCGTTGTAATTACATCTGTGCAATCCACAGTGAAAGTCTTGCCTTCTTGGTTGATTGTGATAGTTTGTGTATCCTGTACACCGGGCTGAATGATTTACACTTTGACTGTACGCTTTTTAGTGGTAGTGTTTTCTGCAATCTCTATCACAAGCACTCCGATACCGGTGTGCTCGGTGGGTGAAACCTGAATCCAATCGCCTGAATCAGTAGAAACCATCCAGAATCCTGTAGCAGTCACATCAATTGCAAACGACTGTGCATAGCTTAAAATGTCGAGCGTATTGGGTACTTCCGAAAGATGAGCACCACTTTGGCTCACGTCGATTGACTGGAAGCTGTTTGTTCCACCATCTATGGCAAATTCCACACGTCCGTTTCGGGGGTTGCTGTTATTGTTCGCTTCTGCCTTAATCTCGATATTGGTTGTACCGACTACGCCCTTGCTTGGAGCTACCGAAAGCCACTCGGGCTTGCTGATAATTTGCCAAGCAACGTTTGATGTAAGAGTTACTGTTCTTGTTTCGGCTCCTGCTTCATATTTCAATGATGTTTCACTCACGCTCATTTCCACGCCACTCTGTCTCACAGGGATTTCAAGCTTGGTATTGGTGCCAATTTTTATATACACAAAGCCGCTGCGGTCATTGGTCTGATAGTTAGACAGGGCTGTGATTTTCACCTGCTTTGTGCTTGATGATCCATTAGCCGGACTAACTGTGAGCCACGATGCATAGCTTGTGGTGGCAGTCCACGATACCTCGGCATTGAAAGTGTAGGCTTTCTCCTCACCGTTCACGTCAAACGTCATTGTTTCGGTGCTTCCTGTCACGCCGGCCTCTCCTTGTGCCACCTGAATAGTGGCAATTGTGGCATCGGTTGATGCACGCTTCAAGTGAACCGTTGCGCTTCGCGATGAGCCTATATTCTCGGTCCAAGCCACATTGAGCGTGTTGCCGCTCTTGTTGAGAACTATCCACGATTCGTCACACGTTGCCGCCCATTCCACATTGGCTGTTACGGTTACATTCTCACTTGATGCCGCAGCTTTTGCCGAGATGCTTGTGGTGGAAGGCTTTATTTCCACTTCTGCCTGACTCTGGCTGACAGAAATCATCTTATCAACATTGAAGTCACTTGCCCTGAAATTGAGCACTCCTACGCGGCTTTCGTCAGCCGACTTGTTTTCCTGCGCTGTAAGAGCCACATCGGCACTCGCATCGCCCTGTTTTGGACTGACTGCGACCCACTCAGGTTCACCCGAGATGTTCCACGAAGTATTCATAGCCTTAACCGGCAATGTGGCTGTGAGGTTGTCTTTCGCTCCGAATGACACTGAATTGACACCCACCGAAATCGACTTGGGGGTGTAGCTGAGTGTCATATCGCTCGACAGTTCCTGATTGGTGCAGCCGGCAAGAGCCATCACTGCTCCTACGAAATATATTGCTCTGATATTCTTCATAATCATGATTGTGTGTTTACGTTAGAAATTCACATAGGCTCCTATGCGCAAGTTGCCGCCTGTAGCCCAGCCCTTAACTTTCGACGACATTTCCTCAAGCTGCTTGAACGGGTCTTTCTTGCTCACAGCAAAACAGCCCTCACCTGTGGCACTGATGCCGAAATTGGCAGCTATTGCATACTCAAAGCACAATCCGGCAGTAGCACAAAGTGCATAGGAGGCAATCTCGTTGTCCTTTACCGACACCACGCTTGCTCCCACTTGCGGAGTGAGGCGCATGCGAGTGCCTATAATTATTCCGTAACCTACACGACCACCGAAGCACATAGGCTTCAGTTCCTCAAGGCTCGGGTCTTTGCCGGCGGCAAAATTCACGTATATCTTTTCGCTTGCCATTCCCAT
>CALZFJ010000203.1 GCA_945645715.1 uncultured Prevotellaceae bacterium
CCGACGAGAAGACAATCAGCTATGCCGAGAGTCACGACCAGGCTCTTGTGGGCGACAAGACGCTTATCTTCCGCCTTATCGACAGCGAGATGTACTGGCACATGATGGTGGGCGACAACAACTATACCGTTGACCGCGGAATCGCGCTTCACAAGCTCATTCGCCTCGTCACCTGCACCACCATCAATGGTGGCTACCTCAACTTCATGGGCAATGAATTCGGTCATCCGGAGTGGATCGACTTCCCGCGTGAGGGCAATGGCTGGTCATATAAGTATGCCCGCCGCCAGTGGGATCTCGTTGACCGCAAGGACTTGAAATACCAGTATCTCAACAACTTCGACAACGATATGATTCACCTCGTAAAGGGTGTGAAGAAATTTGAGTCGCTGCCGGTGCGCAAGCTCTGGGATAAGGACGACGACCAGGTGCTCGCCTATATGCGCGGCAATCTTGTATTCGTGTATAACTTCAATCCGTCGAAGTCGTTTACCGACTATGGCATTCTTGCTCCCGAGGGAGAATATGTGGGCGTGATGAACAGCGACGACCCGCGCTATGGCGGCTATGGCAATATCGACAACACCGTGCATCACTTCACCGAGCACGATGAGCTTTATGCCGAGCACGGAGTAGGGTGGCTCAAGCTCTACATTCCTGCCCGCTCAGCCATGGTGCTGAAACTTGCCCCTAAGCCACGCAAGAAAGCCGCTCCCAAGGCTGAAAAGGCCGAAAAGACGGTGAAAACCGCAAAAAAGGCATCGGTGAAAGTTGAGGCTGAAAAGCCGGCAGCAAAGAAAACTGCAGCCAAGAAGACAACGGCGAAAAAGGCCGCTGCAAAGAAGACTAAGAAAGAGGAGTAATCTGATTTCATGATATTTACGTGCCGATTAGGTGCGGCAGCTGAACGATTCAGCAGTCCGCCTAATCGGCACATTTTTTTCTGTGGGGAAATCATTCCGGTGGCATCAGGAAGGAGACTCTACGGAGGTGGGCGTAAGTAAAAAGGAATTTTTTTTGTGTCTCTGTGTTACAAAATGGGGTGGATTGCGTTTACTCTATGTGAAACGAAATAAAGAGAACTGAAAGAGAGATGGAAGGTGATGCTTTTACATCGGTTTTTGTGGGGCTTCGGCAGCGGCTGAAGCGCATTGCCACAGGGATTCTCGGTGACAGCGATGATGCCGAAGATGCCTTGCAAGATGCTTTTTGCCGCTTGTGGAGCCGTCGCGACCGCATAGCCGGCAGTAGCGAAGTTGAGGCTCTGAGTGTCACCACCGTCCACAATGTGTGCATCGATGCCCTGCGTAGGCAAAGCCACTCGCCCACGGTGAGCCTCGATGAAAACCGCGATTCGCACGACTGCATCGACGATGACACAAATGATGCTCCCGAGCGCGAGATGCTCCTGCGCAGTGTGGAGCATATCATCGACAGCCGGCTCTCGGCGCAGCAGCAGGCAATAGTGCGAATGCGTGAACTCGAAGGCATGAGTTTTGAGGCGATTGCCGAAACACTTGAGATGCAACCTGCTGCAGTGAGAGTGGCTCTGAGCAGGGCACGACAGACTATTAGGAATGTTTATCTTAAAACACGGAATGATGAAGAATGAAGATATTATCATAAGCGATGAGCAGCTCGATGCTCTCATTCAGCGATATTTCGATGCCGAGACCTCGCTCGAAGAGGAGGCACTGCTGAAGCGTGCAGTGGCGCACCGCGAGGAGCCGCGATATGATGAAATCCGTGCTGTGCTTGGTTTCATGGCAGCAAAGCGCAGGAGTGTTGCCAAGAAGCGCAAGAGAGGCACTACGGTGTGGCTGCAAGTGGCTGCTGTGGCAGCAGTGGCGGCACTCGTTGTTACCGTGGGCATTAATCTCACGCATCAGGCAACTGAGACCGGCACTTGCTATGCTATGGTGGGCGGAGTGCGCATCGATGATGAATCGCAGGTGTTGAGCCTTATGCAGAGCAATCTGGGCGACATTGGCGATGCTGCTTCGGAGACCAGTATGAGTGTGGAGTCGCAGATTGCCGACATAGCCTCGGTAATCAATGAGGCGGAATAATCGGAGAAATACAATAAAAACATCAATGATATGAAGAAGTTATTAATTCTAATGGCTGTTACAGTGGCATCGGCTTTTGCTCTGCAAGCCCAGAAGGGGCTGAATGTGGCTAAGGTGTTCCAGGGGCGTTATGCCAAGATGCCCGATGCTGTGGTGACATATCTCACCGGCGATGCAGTGGAGAAATATGACTTGAGCCTATATCGCAGCCTTGCAGTGACGTGCGACGCAGCTACTGCCAATGAGGTGGAGCAGCTTGTGCTCAAAGACGGGCTGACCGCCACCAGCAAGGAGACGGTATATCGCGGCGGACGGCTAAAGTTTGGCTCGTTCACCCTACCTAAGCGAAACTACCTCAACCGCTATTTGTTCTATGTGAACAAGGATGCCGATTCGGGGAAAAACACTGCGCGAATTGTGGTGGTGTATATGAGCGGTGATGCATCGCCTGAAAAGGTGAAGAAGCTTATCAATACGGGAAAGTAACACAAAAAATAGTTTTTTACACACATATAAACAGCAATTTTTTCGAGATGAAACGAAATACGATTATTATTAGCATATTGGCTATGGCGGCTACAACCGCTGTGCAGGCTGTCGAAACTGCCGACAGCGTTGCTACCGACACTGTGGTGGAGGTGCTGAATCCGCACAAAATCATTATCACCGAAAGTTCCGATGGCGGAATGGGCGTGGAGGTGCGTGGCAGCGGCTTGAACCGCAAATTCCGCTACAACTACTCGGCTGAGCAGAAAAAGGCAGCGGCAGATACCGATGACGACTATACAATCCCCTTCTTCTCGTCGCTTTCGGGCAAGAAGAATCAGGAAAAGAATTTGCCGCGAGTGGATTGGTTCACTTCGCTGGGAATGCACTATGGCTTCACGCTGATGAGCGGTGCCGGCGATGTGAGCAACATGGGCAACTCGGTGGAACTTGGCTTTCTCTATCCGGTTTCGCTGTCGGTAGTGTTCCCGCAGTCGTGGCGCATCACCACCGGTATGGGCTTTGGCTGGAAGAACTATAGGCTGAATAGTGACCGACGCTTCGTGAAGGCAGATGATGGCACGCTTGCCCTGGCAGCCTACGACCCCGACACCTATAGCCACTTGTCGCGACTGAAGATTTTCTACCTCGATGTGCCTGTGATTGCCAAGAAGGAGTGGGGTGGCTTGTCGGTATATGCCGGAGCGGTGATTAACTTCAATGTGTATGGCAGTATGCTCACCCGCTATCGTCAGGACGAGAAGGAGATAAAGGTGTGTGAACAGGGTGTAAATCAGCGCAAGGTGTCGCTCGACCTTATGGCGGGGGTGCAATTCTATGATATAGGACTCTATGTGAAGTATAATCCGTGCAATGTGCTGAAGGGAGGCAATCTGCCGGAGTTCCGCTCATTCTCGATAGGATTCTGTGTGGGGATGTAGGTGAGAGGTAAGAGGTGAGATTTTTTTACGACAATATAAATAACTTTTGATGAAATGAAACGAATTTGCTTTATTATATCCGGGTTTTTGGCTTTTGGGGCGGTGGCGAATGAGGCTATAACTACCGACTCGGTGAAAATTGATACTGTTCAGGTGATTGAGGGTGCACATCGCTTAGTGCTCACCGAAAATGCTCAGGGCGTTACGGTGAGTGTTACCGGAAAGGACGATAATCCCGACTATTCCTATACCTACCGCTCGCGGTTTAGCCCCGATGCCACGGTGAAAACTTCTCAGGAGAGCAACAACTGGTCGCTGACGATGCCATTCAGCCGTCGCGGTAAAAACAATGTGAATTATCCCAAGAACGATATTATTATTGGCGGGCTTGGTTTCGGTGGAGCGACGGCTCCCGGTGGCCCGGGCAATATGGACATCAACAAGGGCAAGTCGTGGGAGATAATGATGCTGCATGTGCTGGCTTATCAACGTAAGTTCACGCCCAATGATTTCTTGCGTGTGGGAATCGGTGTGGACTGGAAGAACTATCGCCTCGATGACAATCTGCGCTACTATAAGGCTGAAGACGGAACAATGACGATAGGAACCTACGATGAGGCAGTGTCGAAACAGTCGTCGCGCATCAAGACGTTCTCGTGGACTGTGCCGGTGACCTATAAGCGCAATCTCTATCGCAGCTTGTGGCTTAGCGTGGGTGCTGTGCTCAATTTCAACACCTATGCGAGCGTGAAGACGAAATATCGCATAGGTGATGTGAAGCATGAATATTTCGACGACAATATTCGCCAGAACGTTGTGACTTGCGACATGCTTGCATCACTGTCGTATGCCGGCATCTTCGGCATATATGTGAAATACAGTCCGTGCAATGTGCTGAAGTCATCGACAGGGCTTGAATTCAAGTCGCTCAGTGCCGGTGTTGTATTTGGCTTCTGAAACCTTATCTATAACATACAAAATAGGCGGTGACGTAGTCGCGACACCGCCTATTTTTCTATTTCTTGGGAGATTATTCGAGCACGAGAGTGGCGCGGGGAGAGAAGTGCATCGTGGGGGTGATTGTGACGCG
>CALZFJ010000204.1 GCA_945645715.1 uncultured Prevotellaceae bacterium
TTTATCCACGCTCGAAAAGGGTAAAACAAGCAGCCTCGACAAATCTTCCTTTTTTAGTCTGCGCCGAATTTTCGTGCCAGCAAGAGCAGAGCGGAGCTTGCGCCGGCTATGCCGAACGCAGCCGAAAATGCGCCTTGCGAAAAAAGAGTATTTGTCGGCGCAGCCCCATATATTTCTAAACACATATAATTACAGATATTTGTCCCCAAACGAGGCTTTCACATCGTTCACATACTGCCTGATGCGCTGCTCCTCGCACTTGGGGCAGATGAGAAGCACATCGTCGGCATCAGCCACAATGTAGTCCTTCAATCCCGATGCCACCACAAGCTTGTCGCGCTTCACTGCAATCATATTGTCCTTGCAGTCATAGAGCAGTGCCTTGCAATTCTGTGTCACGTTGCCATCGCGGTTCTTAGGCGAGTAGTCGTGAAGCACGCTCCAGGTGCCGAGGTCGTTCCACCCGAAGTTCACACACTGCACATACACATTAGGTGCCTTTTCCATCACCGCAAAGTCGATAGAAATATTCGGGCACGACTCGAAATAATTCTTTATCGACTCCATCTCGCGCGGTGTGCCGAAGTCTTTCTCCATTGTATCAAATTGCTCGGCAATGTCAGGGGCATTATTGCGAATGGCATTGATGATGCTATCTACCGACCACAGGAACATTCCCGAGTTCCAGAAAAACTCCCCTGTGGCGATAAACACCTTCGCAAGCTCCAAATTTGGCTTTTCGGTAAAAGTCTTCACCTTCGATATGCCCGGAGTGTCGCTGATATTCCCCACCTGAATGTAGCCGTAGCCTGTTTCGGGGCGGTTCGGCTTGATTCCCAGTGTGAGCAAGGCATCGTGCTTCTCCACAAATTCAAAGCCGCTCAATATGTTCTTTCTGAACTCATCTTCCTTGAGGATAAGGTGGTCGCTCGGAGCCACCATTATCGAGGCATGAGGGTTGCGGGCCTTGATGTGCCATGCCGCCCATGCTATGCATGGTGCTGTGTTGCGGCGTGCCGGCTCAAGCAGCATCTGCTCCTTCTTCAGCCCCGGCAGATGCTCAAGCACCTGCGGTGCATACACCTCATTCGTAACTACCAGTATATTTTCATCAGGCACAATGCCCTTTATCCGGTCGTAGCTCATCTGCAGCAGCGACCTTCCCGTGCCGAAAAAGTCGATAAACTGCTTGGGACGCTCTGCTCGGCTGTAGGGCCAGAAACGGCTTCCCACTCCACCGCACATTATCACACAATACCTGTTGTTCATGTCGTTGTATCGTTCGTTTTTTTGGTTGATAATTTTGGCAGGGCATTGCCCTCCTCAATTTTCTGCTAAGATAGTAATTTTTGCTGAAAAATCGGCACTTTTTTGCAGATTTGATGTGATAAATTTTGCAAAATTCCTTTTTGCGCCACATTTCCCGACATTTACTCCTCCTCGACTATTCCACATGTCGCAATTTTGAGTAAAAAAATCCTAAACGCTGCACCGCCATGCTGTTTTTTCGCTTCAATGTATTAACTTTGCAGAAACTCTAAACAAACGACCGCTTGATTATGAACAAATATTTCGCTGCCATCATCGCAACTCTCCTGTCGCTCATTCCTCTCACTTCGTCAGCCCAAGGCGGAACGAAGTCGGTAGGCGTATTTGGTGGATATAACTCCGAAGTTGAGTCGGCTCTTGCCGGCGTATATTTCCAGTATGGTTGCAACAAATGGCTGCGCTTGTCGCCCAATTTCCAGATGATTTTCAAGAAAAACGACTTCAGCGCATTCCACATCAATGGCAATGCCCACTTTGTGCTTCCGCTCAATGGCTCCATCAATATTTATGCCCTCGGCGGCATCACCTATCAGAGCTGGCGCTACTCAGATATCACCTTTGAAGCAGGTGACACCCCGAAAGAGGTGGTGTATAACCGCTTCGGCTTAGCCACAGGCGGTGGCGTGGAAGTTTTCGCCACAAAGTCGCTCAAATTCATGGCTGAAGGCAAATATTCATTTGTCAAGGATTATTCCGCAGCCGATTTCTTCGTGGGCATAGGCTACGTGTTCTGACACACGCATCACCCACACCGTCAATAGCGTATCTTCTCTATCTCGCGCTGCATAGCCACAAGCCGCTCACGCACTCCGCGCAGGCGGTCGATCACCTCTATGCGCTTCGACACATTGCTGCGGTTGCGCACAATCTCGGCTTGCGCGGCATCGAGCTTCATGCCTTTCTCCTTCACCAAATAGTAGATGAGGCGAATGGTCTCAATGTCGGCAGCGGTGTAGAGTCGGCGGTTAGTATCGTTACGCTTGGGGCGTATCACCGTAAACTCATTCTCCCAGTAGCGCAAAGTCGAAGCCGGCACCCCAAGAATGGCTGCCACCTCGCTTATGCGGTAGTATTTTTTGCTTAGTTCGTCGTTTTTTGGCATTTTTTTCGCAATAGTGCTTTTATATAACCCTTTACGTTTGCAAAAATAATATTTTCGGAGTAATTTTGTAAATTATTTTCGCACAATCTTTTCATCACACGCGAAAAAGGCTCAAAGTGGCTCACTCAGCTGCCCCTTTTCAGCGTCGCCATGAACAGATGGTGCGGCCACATTTTTTTGAAATTATTATAACCGAAACAAATAAAAACAAATTCTTTAATCAAGAGTATGCTTACAGCTAAAGAAGTTAGAGAATCTTTCAAAGATTTCTTCCGCAGCAAGGGACACACTATCGTGCCCTCTGCACCGATGGTCATCAAGGACGACCCTACACTTATGTTCACCAATGCAGGTATGAATCAGTTCAAGGACATCATTCTTGGAAACGTTGCGCCTAAGTTTAAGCGAGCGGCCGATTCGCAAAAGTGCTTGCGCGTGAGCGGTAAGCATAACGACCTGGAAGAGGTGGGTCTCGACACCTACCACCACACCATGTTTGAGATGCTCGGAAACTGGTCGTTTGGCGACTACTTCAAGAAAGAGGCTATCGACTGGGCGTGGGAATATCTCGTCGATGTGCTCAAGCTCAATCCCGAGCACCTCTATGCCACAGTGTTCGAGGGTTACGCTCCCGAAGGTCTGGAGCGCGACAATGAGGCAGCAAGCTACTGGGAGAAACACCTCCCTGCTGACCATATCATCAACGGTAACCGCCACGACAACTTCTGGGAAATGGGCGACACAGGTCCTTGCGGTCCCTGCTCTGAAATCCACATCGACCTCCGCGACGAGGCTGAACGTGCAGCAAAGCCCGGCCGCGAGCTGGTGAATGCAAGCCACCCGCAAGTTATCGAAATCTGGAACCTCGTGTTCATGCAGTACAACCACAAAGCCGACGGCTCTCTCGAAGCTCTCCCGGCAAAGGTTATCGACACCGGTATGGGCTTTGAGCGCCTTTGCATGGCTCTCCAGGGCAAGCAGTCGAACTACGACACCGACGTGTTCCAGCCGCTTATCGGCAAGGTGGGCGAAATCGCCGGAGTGAAGTATGGTGCCGATGCACACACCGATGTGGCTATGCGCGTAATCGCCGACCACGTGCGCACTATCGCTTTCTCTATCGCCGACAACCAGCTCCCATCGAACGCCAAGGCAGGCTATGTGATTCGCCGAATCCTGCGCCGTGCAGTGCGTTATGGCTACACTTTCCTCAACCTCAAGAGCGCATTTATGTACCAGCTCATCGACACTCTCATCGAGTCGATGGGTGAGGCTTATCCCGAACTCGTCGCTTCTGCCGACCTCATCAAGAAGGTTATCAAAGAGGAGGAGGAGTCTTTCCTCCGCACTCTCGAAACCGGTATGAAGCTCATCGACAAGGTGATGACCGACACTAAGGCTGCCGGAAAGACTCAAATCGACGGAAAGGACGCTTTCGTACTATACGATACCTACGGCTTCCCGCTCGACCTCACCGAACTTATCCTCAAGGAAAACGGAATGACTGCCGATATCGACGGATTCAACGCCGAGATGCAGAAGCAGAAAGAGCGTGCTCGCAACGCCGCTACCGTGGAAACTACCGACTGGGTGACTCTCCGCGAAGGTGAAACCGAGTTTGTCGGATATGACTTCGAGGAAATCGACACCGAAATTCTCCGCTACCGCAAGGTGAAACAAAAGAACCACGAGTTCTACCAGGTGGTGCTCGCCCGGACTCCGTTCTATGCCGAGATGGGTGGTCAGATTGGCGACAAGGGTGTGCTCATCTGCGGCGACGACACCGTGGAGGTTATCGACACCAAGCGCGAGAACAACCTCCCCGTGCACATCGTGAAGCGTCTCCCCAAGGACGTTACCGAACCGGTTCACGCCGTTATCAATAAGGAGGCTCGCCAGGCTATCTGCTGCAACCACTCAGCTACTCACCTTCTCCACGAGGCTCTTCGCGAGGTGCTTGGCACACATGTGGAGCAGAAAGGCTCCTATGTGAGCGACGATGTACTCCGCTTCGACTTCTCGCACTTCCAGAAGATGACTCCCGAAGAAATCCGCAAGGTGGAGGCTATCGCCAACCGCAACGTGCGTGCAGCCATCGAGCGTTGCGAATACCGCAACATGCCCATCGCTGAGGCTAAGGCTCT
>CALZFJ010000205.1 GCA_945645715.1 uncultured Prevotellaceae bacterium
ACCACCATCGAGGTTAAGAGGTGTAGGCATTGCAGGGTTAGTACTCAACTGGTGATACTGACCGTCGGCACCCTTATAAATCATCATTACCTGGAGGTAGTTGTTTGCATTGTTGATGTAAGCATTCAAGCGCTCTGCAACTGAGTTGTAGATGTTGATATAATCATTAGCCTTGTTGATTGCACCATCAATCTTGCCTTGAACCTCATCTTCAAGATCCTGGATCAAGTCAGAAATCTTGTCGTTAATCTGACCCTGAACAGAAGCGAGCATATCGTTCACCTGAGTCTGAATCTGATCAACGAGAGTATCCATAGCATCCTCAAACTTACCCTGGATTTCAGCATTCCAGCCGTCTATTGTGCCATTGATTGAGTTCTCAACATCAGCGATGAAGCCTGCAAGGTGGTCAGGAGTAATAATAACGTCAACGGGCTTCTGTGTTATCTCGTAATTACCACCCCCGAGGTCAATAAAATTAGGAACTTGGATTGTAACTACAATGTTGCCTGTTACATCAATGTTGATGTGTTGGAGTGTAAAGTCGAGTGTTACACCATTGATGTTAACCGGCGGGAAGTCCATATTGAATGTGAACTGTGAAAGATCAAACTCAAAGCCGGTAAGCGGAGTGATTGTCGGGAGGTTCGGGAGATTTGCATCATACAAGAACTTGAACGAAAGTGGCTGGAAGCAAGTTGCAGCCAAGTTGTACTGCGAGTAAACAGCGTGGTTGATGTCGATGCCGTTGATGTCCTGTGCAGTCCATGCAGCCTTCATTGCGTAAGCAGGAAGAATGCCGTTGAACTGCTTGTAGATAGCCTGACCGAGGTCAACAAGTGAACCTGCAGAGAATTTGCGATCCTTAATCATCTTCAAAGCCTCCTTAACAGCAGGCTGCAATGTAGGCTCAATCTCAACCTTAGCTGCAAGTGCGGCCTCCTGGCTGAGGATGCTTGCAGCAGCCTCATAGAAACCATTGTCGGCACGGCTGTAACCGAAGTCGAGGAGCTTGTCGCTCTTCTTGAGAGCAGAAAGCTTAATTGCAGATTCCTCATCACGGCTGTTCACAAGAGGAAGTGTAGCACCGGTGAAGTCAACGTTGCTCGGGTTGATAGTAACATATACTGTACCGGCGTTGCCTTCAGTCTCCTCGCAGAGGAAGTCGCCCTGATAGAACGAGATCTGCTTGAAGTTTGCACCCTGACGGAGGATATTCATATCGGCAGAAGTGAGCCAAAGCTCATTGTTGTACTCAGCTGCTGAGCTGTTGTTCGGGAAAGTAACATTAGTTGCGCTCCAGCCGGTGTAAGCCATAAGCATGTTTGACTGAATACCAACAGGAAGTGCGAATGATCCGAATACGGGGTTGTAAGTACCCTGTACCAATACGCCGGTAACGAGTTTGTTCAAGCGGTCGTTGATGCGCTCTGTCATGCCGAGAGCAGACTCAACCTTAGTCTCAACAGCGGTCATGCGACCCTCTAGAGCATCTACCTTCGAAGAAAGTGATGTGAGGATAGCGTCGATGTTAGAAAGCTGGTCAACGAGTGAGTTAGTAAGGTCGGTGATAGTAGTGCTGAAGTTCTCGATAGCTGCGTTAAGCTCAGTAGTGATAGCGTCGATCTCATCTTGCAGACCTTCTACTGCAGCCTGAAGCTCAGCCTTAGTAGCATACTCATCAGGGATTTGAGCCAAGAGAGCCTCAAGAGCCTCGATACGAGCCTCATTGCGTGCTGCCCAGTCGTAAGCATCTACACCCTTCTGGATTTGTGGCTTAAGATCCTCAAGCTCGTTCTCAAGAGCTGTGATGCGCATCTCGTTGAGCGAAATGCTCTGCTGGAGGCTCGAAACAAGCTGTGCTGCATAGTCCTGGAATGCTGCAAACTCTTCCTTAGTTACGTATCCAGCTGCAACCTCAGCGCGGAGGTCCTCAATCTGCTGCTCAAGAGCTGCCTTCTGGTCAGCCATATCCTGACGGAGAGCGTTGAGATCCTGCTGAACAGTATAGATAAGAGCATTTACAGTGTTGATAACATCCTGAAGTTTAACACCTTGACCGGTAGTGGGATCGGTAACAACAAGGTCACCACCATGTGCTGAACCCGACTGAATGTCAAACATAGCAAGAATCTGGTTGATCTTGGTAGTGTTGTCACCGATTGCAGCCTGTGCGTCAGCGATGTCTTTTTGAGCCTTTTCGAGGTCACCCTCTACTGTAGCAAGGCGCTGAAGAACGTCCTTCATCTGATCCTCAAGTTTCTTTACGCGATTCTGAAGATCAGCGATATTGTCGGCGTTAGCCTTGATAGCATCGTTAAGCTCCTTCTTAGCATCAGTAAGCTGCTGCTTAAGCTCTGTAAGCTTCTGCTCGCACTCTTTCTTGCAAGCCTCAAGAGCTGCCTTGTGCGATGCGTCAAGTGCATCGAGAGCCTCCTGAAGAGTCTTTACCTTCTGCTCCAGTTCGGTTCTCAAATCTTTCTCAGCCTGAGCAATCATGTCCTCGTTAGTGTCCTTACAAGAACTGAATGCACCTGCACCTGCCACTGTCACAGCAAGAGCAAGTAATCCGTTTAGTAATTTTCTTTTCATCTCTATAGATTTGAATTAGTAAAAATATTGATTAATAAAATTTTCATACTACATAAATGTTGCAATCTCAAATAATACACACATTAATTATAAATACGGCAACTATGTGGTACACGACGCATAGTATCGGCATATTGTTGCCCACTCGCGCACATACTGCACCTTTGACTTACTTTTCGTAACCACATAATTAGTCTATATATACATTAATGCAAATATAATAACTCTGCAAAGCTATATATCTTTTACGAATTACACAAACTTTTTGTTCATTTTTTTACAAAACGCACCACTATTTTACACATTTAACCACTTTTTCACCGCCCCAATGAAACATTTTCACTCCATTAGGGAGCCTTTCAGCACCCGGTAGCATCTTTATGCTACGGCTTCGGTCGCACACTTGCTTCTCAGCACAGATTCTGCACGCTCTCCACAAAACGGTCCTTTGGCACTATGGCTTTGTTGCGAGTGCGCAGGCGATAGTTATACACCGTCTGCGATGAATAGTGCAGGAAGCCGGCTATACGGGTGCTGTCGTTAATGCCAAGTCGCACAAGGGCATAGATGCGAAGCTCGGGAGTGAGAAGCTCGCCGTCCTTGGGCACTATCTGCGCTCCGGGCTGCAGCAACTTGTTGAACTCATCGATAAACGTGGGGAAGAGGTCGAGGAATATCATGTCGAACTTGCGGAAAAACTCCTTCAGGCTCTTGGCGGCAATCGACTCGCTCAGCACGTCGAGAAGCTCGGCTTGCTGCCCGGCCTTCACCTTGCGCACGAGCGAGAGGCGGTAGTGCTCTATCTCGTCGATGTAGCCCGAGCAGATATCGAATAGCTGCGCGATATATTCTTCCTTGATCTTGTTGGAGTCGGAGAGTCGGTGGTTCACGCTGTTAAGGTCGTCGTTGAGAGCCGAGAGCTGCTGATTGAGGCTCACAAGGCGGGCATTCCGGTCGTTGAGCGCATGGCGTGCCTCATTGAGCTTGCGGTTGCGGTAAATGAGGAGCATGAGCAGCACCACCAGCGTGAGTGTCATCACCGAGAGCAGGGCGTAGTAGGCAATGTTGCGGCTGCGCTCGTCTTCCTGGCGGTGCTTGTAGGCGGCGGTGATAATGGGCATATACTCCGCCACCTGAATGAGGCGGCTACGGGCATTGCTCTCGATAATATCCTCGAGGGCACAGGTGATATATTTGTAGGCACGGTCCACATCGCCATCGCGATAGAGCAGCATGGCGAGATCTTGCAGCGAGGTGTAGGTCTTGATGCAGTTGCGCTTGTCGATGATAGCGGCACGGGTGAGACACAGCTTCTGCTTGTCGCGCTGTCTGAGGAAGCTGTAGGTTTCGGCAAGCGAAGCCCAGTAGATGGCATTCTCCTTGGCCTCGGGCAACGACTGCACCTCTTCGAGCGTTGCCCGCGCCTCGCGGAACTTGCCCTCGATTTTCAGTATTTCAGCCTTGTTCACCATCAGTCCGAGGCGGTTGTCGCGGTTTACCATAGCAATGGAGTCGCGGCAGCGACGCAACTCGGCGGCATAGTGCCTGCGCTCCTCCTCATTGATAGCCTCGGCAGTGAGCGAGTGCACTATCGAGTGGCGCAGATAGTAGAAATATGAGCTGTGGCGCACGAAATCGGTCTTTGGGATACGGTCAAGAATCTCCTGACCCTCCTTGAAGCGGCCAAGACCCTTCAGTCCGTCGGCTTCATTCATCAGAGCGAGGTTGATCGAGTCAGGAATGCCAATCAGCCGCGCCACCTCGAGCTTCTTGCGGGCATAGTAGAGAGCCGAGTCGAGCTTATATTTGCGGTAACGCTCGAAAAGCGTGCTATATTCAGCGAAAAGAGCCTCAGGCTCCACGGCATTCTTCAGGCGGTAGAGGTGACGCTCAATGCTCGCCCTCTTCTGCCCCTCAAAGTCCTGCTTGTGAGCCACAATCCCATCGAGCACCCTCAGCAGCGAGTCGGTTTCTAC
>CALZFJ010000206.1 GCA_945645715.1 uncultured Prevotellaceae bacterium
GACGGTGCTGGTTGGTAGCCGAAGAAATAGAAGCCTTGAGAAGGCCATTGTGCTTGTAAACGGCAGCCATCACATTTGCAATGAAAGTAATGAACTGGAGGTTGGCTTTCGGCGTCTTGCCCGGAGCAAACAGAAGGACACCGGTGTCGGTTCCAAGGCTCCAGTTGTTGTGCTTACCCGAGCCATTGATTCCGGCGAAAGGCTTCTCATGGAGAAGGACGCGGAAATTGTGCTTGCGGGCTACGTCGGCGATAAGCGACATGAGCAGGAGGTTGTGGTCGTTGGCAAGGTTGGTTTCCTCGAAGATAGGAGCAAGCTCAAACTGGTTGGGCGCAACCTCATTGTGGCGAGTCTTAGCCGGGATTCCGAGTTTGTGGCACTCAATCTCAAGGTCGAGCATGAAAGCTTCAACGCGTGAAGGGATAGCACCGAAATAGTGGTCTTCGAGCTGCTGGTTCTTGGCACTTTCGTGACCCATAAGAGTGCGACCCGTCATCACCAAGTCGGGGCGAGCTGCATAAAGCGACTCATCCACGAGGAAGTATTCCTGTTCCCAGCCGAGATAAGAGAAAACGTGCTTAACGGCAGGGTCGAAGTATTGAGCAACCGCTGTACCAGCCTTATCCACGCTGTTGAGGGCACGGAGAAGCGGAGTCTTATAGTCGAGAGATTCACCAGTGTAGGAAATGAAGATGGTGGGGATACACAAGGTGTTGTCGATGATGAAAGCCGGCGAAGAAATATCCCAAGCCGAATATCCGCGAGCCTCGAAAGTGTTACGGATACCGCCATTAGGGAAGCTTGACGCATCAGGCTCCTGCTGCACGAGGAGCTTTCCGGAAAATTCCTCCATCACGCCGCCCTTTCCGTCGTGCTCGATGAAAGAGTCGTGCTTTTCGGCAGTACCGTCGGTCAACGGGTGGAACCAGTGAGTGTAGTGCTTTGCACCGTTGTCGATAGCCCACTGCTTCATTCCGGCAGCCACGCTGTCGGCGATTTCGCGGTTAAGGGGCTCTTTGTTGTCGATAGCATAAACGAGTGCATCGTAGGTCTTCTTGGGCAGGTATTCAAGCATCTTCTTGCGATTGAATACATACTTTCCGAAATACTCCGAAGGGCGCTCCTTTGGAATTTCCACTTTAAGTGCTTTGCGGTCGAAAGCAGTTTCAACGACTTTAAATCTTAACTGTGACATAATAATACTAAAATTTATATGTTTTTATAATTTTAATTCTTTGATTCTCTCCACGGCTTCGAGTGTACGCTCATAAGAGTTGAAAGCCGTGAGGCGGAAGTAGCCTTCGCCCGAAGGACCGAAGCCTACACCCGGAGTACCCACGATGTGGCACTCGCTTAGCAGCTTGGCAAAAAACTCCCACGACGACATGCCTTCAGGCGTCTTTACCCACACATAGGGAGCATTCACACCACCCACGGCTTGAAGTCCGGCAGCTGCAAGACCCTCACGAAGCACACTGGCATTGCGCAGATAGTAGTTTATGGCTTCGCGCACCTGCGAGCGGCCTTCGGGGGTGTAGATAGCCTCAGCGGCACGCTGGGTGATGTAGCTGGCACCATTGAACTTGGTGCACTGGCGGCGGTTCCACAGCTTGTTGAGCAGCACAGGCTTTCCCTCAGAGTCGTAGCCGATAAGCTCCTTGGGAATCACGGTGTAACCGCAGCGGAGACCTGTGAAACCGGCAGTCTTTGAGAAACTGCGGAACTCGATGGCGCAACGGCGGGCACCCTCAATCTCATAGATGGAGTGGGGTACATCGCTCTCGGTGATGAAAGCCTCATAAGCAGAGTCGAAAAGAATGAGAGCCTTGTGAGCAAGGGCAAAATCTACCCACTGCTTTAGCTGCGACTTGGTGAGAGTTGTTCCCGTGGGATTATTGGGATAGCAAAGGTATATCATATCGGGAATTGCTGCCGGGAGAGACGGGACAAAGCCATTCCCGGATGTGCACGGCAAGTAGAGAATGTTGCTCCACGAGCCTTTTTCGGTGAAGTTTCCGGCACGGCCTGCCATTACGTTAGAGTCGATATATACAGGATATACGGGGTCGGTAAGAGCAACCATATTGTCGGTGGCGAGAATGTCGCCGATGTTTCCGGTGTCGCTCTTTGCACCATCGCTGATGAAAATTTCATCGGTGGCGACTGAGATACCGCGACTGGCATAATCAAACTCAGCAATGCGCTCGGCAAGGAACGAGTAGCCTTGCTCGGGGCCATATCCGTGGAACGTTTCGGCCTTCGACATTTCGTCAACAGCCTTGTGCATAGCGACTATCGACGCCTCGCAGATGGGGAGGGTAACATCACCGATACCCATGCGAATGATGTGGGCATCGGGGTTTGCCTCTTCAAAAGCCTTTACCTTGCGTGCAATTTCAGAGAATAGGTAGGACTCTTGCAATTTGCCGAAATTGTCGTTTACTTTAATCATAATAAATTGCTTTAGTCAATAAATTTTCCTAATAATAGTAAGTACCATCAAACACCGTTTCAGCCGGACCGGTCATATAGACATGGTTGTTCTGCTCGACCCACTCAATCGAGAGGTCACCGCCCAAGAGGTGGATAGTGGCTTTGCGGTTGGCACAGCCGGTGAGTACGGCAGCAACGAGAGTGGCGCAGGCACCGGTTCCGCAGGCAAGGGTTTCACCGCTACCACGTTCCCACACGCGCATCACCATCTCATCGCGCTTCAGAATCTGTACAAATTCAATATTTGCCTTTTTTGGGAAAAGAGGGTTCACTTCAAGCTCACGACCGACAGAGTGAACGTCGATGCCCGACAAATCCTTTACGAATACAACGCCGTGAGGGTTGCCCATTGAGACGGCAGTGATTTCGACGACACCCGCTTCGGTAGCCACCGGCATCATAATCACGTCGCGGTCAATTGCTACCGGGATTTTAGCAGGCTCAAGGATAGGCTCGCCCATATCCACGGTTACGCTTTCTACGCTACCATCGTTGGAGAGGTGGAGTGAAAGGGTTTTGATTCCGGCGAGAGTCTCGAGTGTGATGTGCTGATTTCGGGTGAGGCCATTATCATAGACGTATTTGGCGATGCAGCGGGAGGCATTTCCACACATTTCGCCCTCAGAGCCGTCGGCATTGAACATGCGCATTCTGAAATCGGCTACCTGAGATGGCATGATAGCCACCAAGCCGTCAGAACCCACGCCCTTATGCCTGTCGCTCATTGCGATAGCGAGAGTGCTGAGATTGTCGGGGCAATCGTTCATGCAATTGAGGTAGATGTAATCATTGCCAGCCCCGTGCATTTTAGTAAACCTAATCGTCTTTTTCACCTTGACAATACTGTTAGTTATAAATTTTCTGCAAAGATAAGCATTTTGCAAGCAATAATGCAAGTTTTATTGAATAAATTTTGAGAAAATAATTTTATTGTGACTATTTGCTATGAAATTGGCGCAAAAGTAGCAAATTTCCACGAAATATATAGCGACACGGCGCGAATCTGTTGTTTACAGATTCACGCCGTGTGTAGCGAAGCTTAATATGTGATAGAAATCAAAATTCATAATCAACACAAGCTCTCATATCTTTATGACCTGCAAGCAGCCCCGCTGCTGCAAGGTGAGCAGGATGCTTAGCATAGACATCAACATCAGCCATTGTAGGCACGATAGCCGTCAGTACCACGTCCCACGATTCATTAGGGTTCTCGTTGATACCCACTTCGATGCTCTTTAGCACCGATATTTGCTCGGGAAGTGCTTCGAGGGCAGCCTTGAAACGGAGTGCGACCTCTTTGCGTTCTTCGGGCGTTCCGGTGAGTCGGAAAGTTACGATATGTTTTACCATATATAAAGGATTAAAGAGTTATTTCTGAGCATAAAGTTTTTCTTTGAGAGCAAGCACCTTCTCATCGCTGATAAAGTCATCGTAGTCCATCATCTTGTCGATGATACCATTAGGTGTGAGTTCGACCATACGGTTGCAGACGGTCTGTATAAACTCGTGGTCGTGCGACGACATGATGATATTGCCCTTGAAAGCCTGGAGGGTATTGTTGAACGCCTGGATTGACTCAAGGTCGAGGTGGTTAGTTGGAGTGTCGAGAATGAGGGTGTTGGCATTTGTCATCATCATCTTGGCAATCATGCAGCGCATTTTCTCGCCACCTGAGAGTACGGAAGCCTTTTTGAGAACTTCTTCGCCCGAGAAAAGCATTTTGCCAAGGAAACCCTTGAGATAGATTTCACTGGTGTCGTTGCTAAACTGGCATAGCCAATCGACGAGGTTGAGATCGGTGTTGAAAAACGCCGAGTTGTCGAGAGGAAGATAGGCAGTGGTGATGGTCTGCCCCCACTCGAAAGAGCCGCTGTCGGGCTTGCGGTTGCCGGTGATAATCTCGAAAAGAGCCGTCATGGCACGAGGGTCGTGACTAAGGAATACCACCTTGTCGTTTTTCTCGATAGTGAGGTTTATGTCGCCGAAAAGTACCTCTCCATCGAAGCTTTCCGTGAGAACGAGGAGAGCAAGAATCATTATTACGGTCTCTCGCTAAGGGGTGAAGAT
>CALZFJ010000207.1 GCA_945645715.1 uncultured Prevotellaceae bacterium
ACAAAAAAAAAAAAAAAAAAAAAAAACCAAAAAAAAAACCCCCAAAAAAAAAAAAAAAAAAAAAAAATTAAACCCCAAACAAAAAAAAAAAAATATACTTAAAATACGTACAATTATAAACAAATCGGCAACGACTCATTTGGTAAAGTCGCTGCCGATTTTTAGTATTGTTTCAGCTTATGCTGTTAATTCAGAATGCCGAAAAGCGTTACATTGTCATTTACAACATCCACAATGAATGTGTAGATGCAGCTTGCAATGCCTATGAAGATTATGCCGAGTGTGCATACCACCATTGCTATACGCTCGCTGCATGCCGACTTGAATGTGGGGATAATGCAATCGTCCTGACGGATAAACATTGCCTTCACCACAAGCAGATAGTAGTAGAGCGACACGATTGTGTTAATCAACGCTATGAGCACAAGCACATAGATTGCAACCGATCCTGTCTCAAGTGCACCCACGAAGATGAAGAACTTGCTGAAGAAGCCTGCAAACGGCGGAATACCGGCAAGCGAGAACATAGCAAGCATCATGGTGAATGCAAGGCGAGGATTGGTCTTGTAGAGTCCGTTGTAGTCGTCAATTGACACCTTGCCCGAGAAATTCTCAATGGCTGATACAACACCGAAGGCTGCGAGGTTGCTCACAATATACACCAGCACATAGAACATGAGCGATGCAAGTCCCAGCTCATTGGCTGCAACCACGCCAAGCATAATATATCCGGCCTGTGAAATTGACGAGAATGCAAGGAAGCGCTTTATGTTGCGCTGGCGAATTGCAAACAGGTTACCAAGGGTGATAGTAAGAATGATGAGTGCATAGAGCATCCACTCCCATACGGCTGAATATACTGCTCCAAACACCTGTACCAAGATGATAAGGAACGCATAGGCAGCTGCACCCTTCGAGATAACCGAAAGATAGCTTGTGACGGCTGTAGGAGCTCCTTGATATACATCGGCTGTCCACAAGTGGAAAGGAACAAGAGAAAGCTTGAAGCCAACTCCGGCAATCACGAAAGCAAGAGCAGTGATGAGAAGCGCAGAATTGCCTCCGGCAAGCACCTTCGATGCAATGTCGCCGAAATACAATGAACCCGAAAGTCCATACACGAACGACAAGCCGAGCATAAAGATCGCCGACGAGAATATTGCCGTGAACATATACTTTGCTGCTGCTTCGTGGCTCTCATAGCGATTCTTGTTGAATGCAACGAGCGCGGCAAGCGGAAGCGATGCTGTCTCAAGTCCAATCACAAAGAGGAGGAAGTGACGTGCCGATATCATGAGATACATACCAAACAGCGTGGTGAGTAGCAGCTCGTAGTATTCGCCGCGACGCACAGCCTGGAACTCACTGTTCGACCACTTGATCGACTGGACAAGAACGATGAGCATACCGATATTTAGTATCGCCTTCATGGTGAAGGTCGATGCCGTTGTCTCAAACATACCACTGAAGGCTGTGCCACGAGTGAGCATGAAATAGTTGGCAAGCGTGAAAGCGCCAAATATCACACTCGTGAACACGGGGAGTGCGCCAAGGCTCTTTTTCGGCATAAATGTGTCGAAAAGGAACACTAACAAGAACACGACGAGAAGTCCAAGCTCTTGTGGCATCATTAAAAATTGAGAATAATCCATAATTCTTTTTTCTTTTTTTCAGTTTTCAACACTTATGCGTTTAAGCAAACATTTTCATAATCGGATCGGCTGCCTCTGAGATGATGTTGCTGAAGAAATTCGGGAAGCAACCGATAGCAGCCACAGCAAGAATCAAAGTCACTGTAGCAAGACGCTCATGCCACTCGGCATCGGTGAGTGTCTTGTGGTGCTCGTCTTGCACTGCGCCAAACAGAAGCTTGCCAACCACGCGGAGAATATACACAGCTGTAATCACTATTGAGCAGCATGCCATCACTGTGAGTACGCGGTGGAACATGTCGGCGTGCTGGAACGATCCAACGAAAATCGACATCTCAGCCACAAATCCGCTCAAGCCCGGAAGTCCGAGTGAAGCAAGACCTGCTATCACATATCCCACGCCAAGGAACGGCATAATTGTCATCAATCCACCCATCTTGCGGATATCGCGTGTGTGGGTACGACCGTAAATCATACCGATAAGGGCGAAGAACAATGCTGTCATCAAACCATGCGAGAGCATCTGGAGCACTGCACCTGTCATGGCTGTGGTGTTAAGCATAAGAATTGCAAAAAGTACCATACCGCAGTGGCTTACCGATGAATATGCATTGATATATTTGAGATCGGTCTGAACGCAAGCGCTGAATGCGCCATAAACCACGCTGATACCAGTGAGAAGCAGGAATATCCATGCAAGCTCACTTGCAGCCCAAGGCATAAGATAGATTGCAATGCGGAAGCAGCCATAACCACCAAGCTTCATAAGCACACCTGCGTGAAGCATCGACACGGCTGTTGGTGCCGAAGCATGTCCGTCGGGTGACCATGTGTGGAACGGGAACATTGCGCCAAGCACTCCGAAGCCCACGAAAGTCATCGGGAAGAGGTAGTATTGCCACTCTTGTGGAATTGCATTGTTCTCTGCAATTTCAAGGATGTTCATTGTGAGCTGTCCGCCCTCTGGAGCCGAGTGGAAATAGATGCCAATCAAGCCGAGCATAAGGAATGCCGAACCTCCCATAAGCATAAGGGTAAGTTTCATTGCCGAGTAGTTCTTGTTTCCACTTCCCCACACTCCGATAAGGAGATACATCGGAATAAGAGCCACCTCATAGAACATGAACATGGTGAACATGTCAATCGAGATGAAGAAACCGAACACACCGGTTGAAAGGAGGCAGAACCACATGAAATACTCCTTGGTGAGAGGCTTCAGGTTCCACGATGCAAACACTCCGGCAAACACGATGAATGCCGAAAGCACGATCATTACCACCGAGATTCCATCTACGCCAAGTGCAAGGTTGATGTTAAGAGGAGCAAACCAAGTCCATGAGTCGGTGAAAAGCATTGGCGAAGCATCGCCGGCTGCTCTGAGCGAGAGGAATTCAATCACAAGATATGCAGCAAGCACCATCAGGGCTGTTGCACCTGTCACCGCTACGGCTCTCACTTGCTTCACACTTTTGCTCAAAGCAAGGCCACCAAGCATCAGCAGTGGCACTATAACGAAATAAATTAATATATTAGACCAAATCATAATCTTTGTATATCGTTTTAATGAACCGTTGTGACGATTAGATTAGACAAACAATTGAAATCACTGCAAGGACTGCTGCACCTACGAGGTAAACCCATACATAGCCTTGGATTGTGCCACCCTGGAGCTTACGCACAGCGTAAGATGCCGAATTGGTGACATTTGCAAGAAGATCAAATGTTCCATCGATGATGCGACGGTCGAACCATGCAATCGGACGGCTGATGCAGGCAAAGATGATCTTGTGGGTGATGAACTGATAAAGCTCGTCCATATAGAAACGCTTGTAGGCTGCTGTCCAAAGTCCACGGCAAGCATCTGCCATCTTTGTGGGCACTGCATTCTCCTTTAAGTAGAGCACGGTGGCAAGTGCAATAGCTGCCACTGCAATCACAGTGCTTGTTCCGGCTACTGTCCAATCGATATGGGTGTGAAGAGCCTCGCGGTTCCAAGTAACGAGTTCACCGAAAGGAATGAATCCTGCTACTATCGACACAAGCGAGAGGAAGATGAGCGGGAATGTCATCGTCATCGGAGCCTCATGCGGAGTGTGGTGTCCGTAGTCGGGATTGTTCCACCAGAAAATCTTGTAGTAGAGGCGGAACATATAGAATGCTGTCATTCCGGCTACTGCCGACAACCAAATGCCCCAAACAGGACTGTTGGCATAGGCAGCAACAAGAATCTCGTCTTTACTGAAGAAGCCTGCAAACGGCCATATTCCAGAAATTGCCAAGCAACCAATAAGGAATGCGATATTGCATATTGGCATATACTTGCGGAGTCCGCCCATCTTGCTCATCTCATTAGAGTGAACAGCATGGATTATTGCACCAGCGCAGAGGAAGAGCAACGCCTTGAACATTGCATGGGTGAAAAGGTGGAACATCGAAGCCATATAGCCAACGCCCTCGTGAAGCTCCGGACGGGCTACACCGAGCGAAGTAATCATGAATGCTATCTGCGAGATGGTTGAGAACGCGAGCACACGCTTGATATCGCTCTGCACACACGCTACTGCAGCTGCATAGAGCGCAGTAACGCAACCAATCACGGTGATTACGGTCATTGTGCCTTCCTCAAGGCAATATACCGGGAACAGACGAGCTACCAAATACACACCAGCCACAACCATGGTAGCGGCGTGGATAAGTGCCGACACTGGGGTCGGACCCTCCATTGCATCAGGAAGCCAGATGTGGAGTGGGAACATTGCCGACTTACCTGCACCTCCCATGAAGATGAGTGTAAGTGCCCAAGCCATCACCGAGCAACCCATGAAAGTAGCTCCTCCTGCCGAAGCAATGGCTGCACCGGGATTGCTGGTGAGCGTCACGAAGTCGAATGTATCGGTGTAGAACGA
>CALZFJ010000208.1 GCA_945645715.1 uncultured Prevotellaceae bacterium
TACGGACAATTCTGCCCCTTGCCTTGTGGGCGTGCCTATCTGCGGCACTATATTCGTAACCTAAAACATTTTTTACTTTATTTCAGACTGCAAATTTAGTGATTTTGAAGCAAATTACGAAATTTTTCACCCTTTTACGCCAATTTTCCACCCTTTTTGCCCCATTTTCAGCGTCCGAGATCTTAATTTACGGGATTTTTTACTACCTTTGTGCTATATAATTACACTCTAAATCCGAAATTATTATGTTCAATATATTCCGTAAAAAGCCAAAAGACACTACGCTCTTTTATCACACCGACGTGCACTGCCACCTCCTCCCGGGCGTCGATCACGGCTCGCCCGACGTAGCCACCTCTCTCGAGCTTCTCGGGCTACAGCAGCAGATGGGCATAAACCACATCATTGCCACATCACACGTCACTAAGGCTACTTTCGAGAACACCCCCGAAACGCTCCGCCCCGCCTACGACACCCTGTGCAAAGCCGTTGCCGACGCTGGAATGGATATGCACATCGACCTCTCGGCCGAATACCGCATCGATGAGTTCTCGCTCGCACAGTTCAAGGACAACCGATTCCTCCCCTATCCGGGAAATTACCTCCTACTCGAGAACGCCTTCCAGCAGGAAATCCTCGGAATGGACGACCTCATCTATGAACTTCAGCTAAAGAACTTCTACCCAATCCTTGCACACCCTGAGCGTTACGACTACTACGGCCGCCACCGCGAGCGCTACACCCAGCTTCACAACGCCGGCGTATGCTTCCAGATCAACCTCCTCTCCTTCACCGGCTACTTCGGCGGACGCGCAAAAGAAACAGCTCAGTGGCTTCTTGAGCACGACTATATCGACTTCCTCGGCAGCGACATGCACAACCGCCAGCATGCCGAAATCCTCATGGACTTCATCGGCTCCAAGGACTACAACCGCCTCGCCGACCGTCTCCGCACCCGCCTGCTCAACGACACTGAGTTCCCAATAGCCTGAGCAAGCACCTCATAGCGCAAAAACAAAAAAATATATTGCAATAACATTACCCCCACACCGCAAGTGCTGTAGCTACTGGCTGTGTGGGGGTAACTTTATCGTAAAAATTCCGTGTACTGCTAATCGAAGACACCGTCAATCGACTCCTCGGGAGTGTTGCCGGGTGCATCTACGTCGGCAGGAACCCCTCCAAGATACTCCTTGTGGCACACATCAAGCCCCTCAGGAAACTCAAATGTCACCGTCTGCGAGTATGGGAGCTTCGGGTCATCAAACACCTTCTTGATGTAGAGTCCGTAAATCGGCAATGCCATCTCAGCTCCCTGTCCGTTTGCCATCGAGTTGAAGTGAATGTAGCGCTCATCGCCTCCTACCCACACACCCGTCACAAGCTGCGGTGTAAAGCCCATAAACCAGCCGTCGGAGTTATTGTTGGTCGTACCGGTCTTGCCTCCCATCTGAGCAGTGAGCGCGTAAGGAGCACGGCGCAAGCGGCTTCCTGTTCCCGAATCCACCACATTCAGCAATATCGACAGTATCTTGTAGTATGCGTCCTCGCTGATGCACTCGGTGTGCTGCGGAGCAAATTCCGAAATCACATTTCCCTGATTATCGGTGATGCGCGTCACAAACAGCGGATCTACACGCATTCCCTTATTGGCAAATGCCGAATATGCCGTAACCATCTCCTTCACCGACACGTCGCACGGTCCCAGACAGAGCGACTTCACCGCATCGAGGTGATTGGTGATGCCGAAGTTGTGCATATTCCGCACAAGTTGCGCCGGAGAGAGAGCGTCCATCAGTCGTGCCGAAATCCAGTTGTTGGAGTTCGTCAGCGCCCAGCGTAGTGTCACCATCTCTTCCACACGGGCCTTTCCGGTGTTGCGAGGTTTCCACTCACGTCCGGCCTCATCATAGAGCACCGGCTGCGCATTGAGCATCTCATCACACGGTGTGTAGCCTTCCTCCATTGCGTAGGTATAGAGGAATGGCTTTATGGTCGATCCTATCTGGCGACGACCACTGCTGACCATATCATACTGGAAATAGCGGAAACTCGGACCTCCCACGTATGCCTTCACGTGCCCGGTCACAGGATCCATCGACATCATTCCGGTGCGCAGATACGACTTCGTGTAGAGCAGCGAGTCCATCGGCGACATCACAGTGTCAATTCCGCCTTCGTAGGAGAACACATGCATTTCACGCTTCTCCTTGAAGTTCTCGAATATCTCCTCATCGCTCATTCCGGCTATCTTCAGCACACGGTAGCGTTCGCTCTGGCGCACAGCCTTCTTTATCAGCGCATTTCGCTGCTCAAGCGGTAGCTCCTCGCGGTTCGACGAGTAGGGATTTCTCGCCCCACCCTTTTCCTTGAAGAATTTCTTCTGGAGGCTAAGCCCCAGGTGGTCGTGCACGGCCTGCTCGGCATAGCGCTGCATTCGCGCATCAATAGTGGTGTAAATTTTCAGTCCATCTGTATAGATGTTATATCTGGTTCCGTCGGGCTTTGGATTCTTCTCACACCAGCCATAAAGCGGATTGATGGCCCACGCAATCGAGTCATCTACATATTGCTGCTGTCCCCAGCTCGGATAGTCGCTGCGTATGGGGCGCTTCGCAGTGAGCATTCTGCGCAATTCCTCACGGAAATAGGGCGCAAGACCCTCCTTGTGATCCACACGGTGGAAATGCAGCGTCAAAGGCTCCTTTTGTAGCGTTTCAAGCTCCTCATCGCTAATCATGTCGGCTTTCCACATCTGCTCAAGCACCACATTGCGACGTCCACGAGTGCGTTCATTGTAGCGAACAGGATTGAAGTAGCTCGGATTCTTCGCCATTCCCACCAATGTGGCAGCTTCGGTGATGGTGAGGTCCTTAGGTTCTTTGCCGAAATACACAAATGCCGCAGTCTTTATACCCACTGCATTGTTGAGAAAGTCAAATTGGTTGAAGTACATCTTGATAATCTCGTCCTTCGTGTAATATCGCTCAAGCTTCACGGCAATCATCCACTCAATCGGCTTCTGCAGCAATCGCTCCATCACGCCCGACGACTCCGGCGAATAAAGCTGCTTGGCAAGCTGCTGCGTGATGGTGCTGCCACCGCCCGCATTCTTCTGCATGAAGATTCCTCGCTTGATAATGGCACGAGCAAGCGCCTTCAGGTCGATTCCCGAGTGCGACTCAAAGCGGGCGTCCTCGGTAGCAATCAAAGCATTCTTCAAGTGCGGATAAAGCTCATCAAAATCCACATACACACGGTTGCCCTTGCTGTGGTAGTAGCGTCCCAGCTCCTCTCCGTCGGCTGAAAGCACCACCGACGCAAAGCGGTCGGTAGGATTCTTCAGCTCCTCGATAGGAGGCATATATCCGATAACGCCATTATATATCAAGTAGAACATTACGCCCACAAAAATCCATGCCAACCCAAATGCGGTCCACATAGCTATAATTATCCGTCGTGAAGTCTTGCTCATTATCTCAAAATCTTATTTTTCCTTTTCTCTTTTTATTGACATCGCAAAGTTACAACAAACCCTTCAAAAAAGCAACACCCAAAAAAGAAACAACACCTCCACGCTCTCACCCCTTACCTCTTACCTCTCCACTCTTACCTCTTACCTCTTACCTCTTACCTCTTACCTCTTACCTCTGTTGATAATATAAATGCCCGCAGCCGCGAGTGCTCCTGCAACAACATATTTCCAATAGAACGTCTCACCGAGGCAAAGGCACGAAGTCACAGCCCCCACCACCGGAATGAGCGAATTGAATATCGCCACACGCCCTATCGGGTTACAGCTCAACAGCTTGTTATAAAGAGCAAAGCCAATGGTGCTTATTGCCGTGAGCAGTAGGAGTATCACCACTCCCGCCACCGTTATCACCGGCAGAGTGCCTCCCATCAACATTCCAGGCACTACAAGTAGCACACCGCCTATCGCAAGGCTATAGCCAGTGCCAACAAACACATCAACCCTTCGGCTCAGTCCGCGCGTCATCAGCGATGCCACAGCACCACACAGCGCATTCATGATGATAAAGCCATCGCCCAGCCATGTGAAGCTGCCGCTATCTGCGCCCCCGATGTTCAGCGCAAGTATGCCTGCAAATCCCACCACACAGCCCACAATCTTGCCGGCTGTCAGCTTATCGCTCTTGAAGAACACACACGCCATAATCACCACCGAGAACACGCTCAGCGAATTGAGAATGGCTGCACGAGCACCTTCGCTATGCGATAGACCGAAGTAGAAGAAGGCATAGTGAAGCGTGGTATTCATCAGCGCAAACACAAGCACATAAGCCCACCCTCGCCACGACGGCTCCACACCGAAACGCCTACGTGCTCCTCGTGCTATCGCAAGTATTATCAGCCCCGACATCGTGAAGCGTATCCCGGCAAACAGCATCTTGCTCCCCGTCATATCGGGCGTTATGTGAAACTCCCCAAACCCCAGCTTAATGAGCGGATAAGCCCACCCCCACGCAATAGCCGCCGTGAGAGCCAGCACCGTCACCCAGCCCCTCCTCTGAAACACACTCCCCTTCTCCAT
>CALZFJ010000209.1 GCA_945645715.1 uncultured Prevotellaceae bacterium
CGGACTCCTGGACGTATAAGTGACCGCCGAATACCTTTCGTGCGTTCTGAAGCGATTTTAAACTCTTATAGGAGGCATCCTGTTACTGGTTTACTCCTGGCGGTCTTTCTGATCGGTGCTATTTCAAGCAATCGTAGCACTGGGCTTGCCCATGTGCCATGTTTATGCAGTATCGGGAAGCCCACTACCCGATAAGACTTCCGTCTCATCGTTTTCTGACCAGATCAAGTTGCAAGCAAAGGTCAGTAGTTCCTGTTTGGTAGCCGATACTGCATCTGTACAAAAACTGTTGTCATTTCCCTTTTCAAGTCGCAGAAAATTTTCAGCGGTGAGCTCGCTCACTATCCAGAACTTTTAGTTCGGGGGTAGCCTAATCCCCCGGACATACTGTCTTCGGGAGGCGACTGTCCAATGTTTAACGGCAAGCCGACATTCTTTTCGACCGACTGTTATCTGGACGATAATTGTCAAATCGGACAGTCGTAATGCCTTGCAGTCAACAGGGCATTCAGCCTTGCTGATGCCACTCTTTTCAAGCCCGAGGAAGCCTAATACCCGTTTTGATTTGTTAACAAAACGGAGTGACCACTGCAAGACAAGTCTTTCGGGTCATTTCTGAAGCAAGCTCATAACAATTTGAACGTCTTAGCACTGGGGTTCTGGCGATGCAACAAATGCGAAGAAATGACACTAAATCGCTTAATTCCAAGTGGATACAGCTTCGGTTCTGTTTGCCGATTTTTGCCGTAATTTCCGTTTTAAGCAGTTATTTTCATAGATTTTGTGCCTATTTTGTTTCCCGGTTTTCGGGCATTTTCATAGTTTTGTATAGTCTTTGCACCAGACCCGGAGCGGCTGATATACAGAAAAAATACATGTTTTGTCAGCCTTTTCGGTTTTCCACACAAAGATACACATTTGTATCCACATTAGTAACAATTAAACGCAATATATTTATGGCACGTCAGAAAAAACAAGTAAAATTCAAGGAACCGGTCAGAATCCGGACCAAACCCCTCTCCAACGGCAACCGCAGCATCTTCCTCGATGTTTACTGGAAGGGTGTCAGAAAATATGAGTATCTCAAGCTCTATCTCGTCCCGGAGCTTGATGCCGCATGCCGCGACAGGAACAACGAGACGATGGCTGTGGCTGAACGCATCAAGGCTGAGCGCATTATGTCGCTCAATGGCCATTCGGTTGCAGAGTGGGACTCCGTCAAAAAGGGCGCGATGCTGCTTACGCAGTGGATCGGGAAGTATTGCAAAGGTGGCATAGGCGTGAAAGAATCCACGCTGCACACGCGCTATGAGATGCTCAACACCGTTGAGAAGTACCTCGCATCAATCAACAGGAGGCATATCTCCCTTGATGATATTGATGCCGACTTCTGCCGCGGCTATGTGAAGTTCCTGCGGTCATTCCCCAATTCGCGCTACACGAAGGATTTATCAAAGGCTCCTGTCATCAGCGCGAATACGGCAAGCAGCTATTTTGCCCTTTTCTCCACCTGCATGAACAATGCCGTCAAAGCCGGCATACTCCGCGAAAACCCCGTTAATAAGCTCGACCCGCGCGAGCGGCTACAGCGGAAGGAAGGCAGGAAGGAATACCTTACAATAGAGGAAGTAAAGCTGCTGATGGACACCGACTGCTACCGCCCCGAAGTGAAACAGGCCTTTCTCTTCGCCTGCTTCACCGGGCTGCGACTGAGCGACATCTACGCCCTCACTCCTCGGCACATCGTGACAGCCCCCGACGGCTACACGCAGTATATCAGCATTGAGATGAAGAAGACCGAGAGACCGGTGACCATACCTCTCTCGCAGGAGGCCTGGCGATGGCTACCCGAAGCCAAGGGCGATGATGTGCCCTTCTTCGACCTTCCGACTACGGCTACTGTCATAGGTCGCGCATTGCGCATGTGGGCGGAGGCTGCCGGAATCAGGAAGCACCTTAGTTTTCACGTCAGCCGGCACACGTTCGGGACGATGATGCTCACCCTCGGCGCCGACATCTACACCACCAGCAAACTCATGGGACACACCAACATCAAGACTACCGAAATCTACGCCAAGATCGTGGACAAGAAGAAGGAAGAAGCCATCAACCTTATTGACGGATTCTTCAAATAAACGGCTGTATTGCCATTACTGACCAATAAATTACCATTTTATGATAAATATCACACTCAAACAGAAAGAAATTGCCTACGGCAACAAGAGCCTGTATCTCGACATATACGAGAACGGGAAGCACAAGAAAGAGTTCCTGTCGCTCTATCTGCTGCCAGAGATTGACGAGCAGACTAGGGATCGCAACAGGAAGACGCTGGAAAAAGCCTGGCAGATACGCGCAGAGCGCATTCTCCACCCCGAATCCATTCCGGCGAAGGGGCATGAGCCTGTGCGCGTTGATGACGACGGTAACGACATGAAGGTGACTGACTGGATAGGCTGCTGCATCAGCGATATGGAGAGCAGCGGTGCATATTCCGTGTCGATTATCAAACTGACCCGCTATCTCCTTTCCCTCGTTTCGGAGTTCCTGAAGGTGCACCGCCGCCAGGGCATAACGATGCACAGTTTCAACGGACAATGGTTCAAGCTGTTCTTCCAGTGGCTGAAAGACGACTATGTGCCGGGAAAATATGTCCGCATATCATCGCGGCCGCTGAGTCCGTCATCGCTGCACGGCATTCAGCAGCGCCTCATGGCGATATTCAACAAGGCAGTGCGGAGCGGCATAATCACCGCAAACCCGTTCTACAAGCTCGATAAATGCGACATCTTCCCCAAGCCCACACCTTCGGCAGGGACCTACCTTACTCCCGACGAGCTGAAACTGTTCATGTCGTCGGTCGAGAAAAGTCCGGGTGTAGCCGATGCCCAGAGGGCTTTCGGTTTCGCGTGCCTCACCGGGCTGCGTATTAGCGACATCTACGCACTGAAGTGGAGCGACATCTATCACGACGGTGACAGGCACTGGCTCACGATAGTGCAGAAAAAGACGAAAAAACTCAATGTGGTGCCCATTTGCCCTACGGCACTTTCGTGGCTGCCGCCGAAGCGCGACAGCGACCTCGTTTTCAGCCTTCCGGCACGTCCCAATGTAGATACTTCATTGAAACGCATAGCCAAGAAAGTGGGAATCACAAAAAATATCCATTTCCACGTGGCAAGGCACACATTCGCCACGCTCGTGCAGACGGCTATCGGTGACATCGAGACCACAAAGGCGCTGCTGGGGCACACCAACATCAGCTCCACCGCAATCTATGCCGATGTGGCGATGGACGATAAGATAAAAGCTGTGGAAAACACCGCAGCAGCTTTCCCCAAGCCGTGAAAACCGCAGCGAAAACACCCGGATCCCGCCCACAAAGCGCACCGCCGCCACAACCACCCACCCCCGCAACCCGTCAGCAACCTGAAACTGTCATAAGGCAGCAAGCTGAGAATCATACAGCAAGCACTCCCACCACAGCCCCGTGCCAGTTTTAGTATTTGAAAGGAACCCTCATTAAAAAAATACGGACTCCGTGAGAGATTGCTTAGGGGAGTGGTATATTAGATGTATTAAGCGTGAAAATTCCTATTATCAGAAGATAGAGTAAATTAATTACCTATGGAATGATGGAATATCACAAAAAAACTATAATTTTGTGGCACAGCACATTCAATTAAGAATGAGAATATAGATTAGGAATTTTTCGATGGTTTATAACTAATACAATAACTATACGATGGATTTTTTAGAATATGTAATGATGTTTGGCAGCTTGATTGTTCTGGCAGTCTTCCTGTCTTTGATACTTGACCCAAAGGGAAAGTATAACCGTCACAAGCGTAAGAAAACCACATACAAGGACCCTCATAAACGGATTGGTTTGCCGTGGATGGGCGGAGACTTGGAATAGACAGATGTTTATTATCTTCAAAAAAGTATCTTCGCAATGACATTTACAGCAACTTGGCGAGCGTATATAGCCACTGATTCCTTAAATAATCAAAATTAATCACTGTGTTTTTTGCTCTAAAAGAGCGGTTGTGTTTGTGATGTGGTGGGGATTGCCTCTTTGCCAACGAAATTAGGGCAAAGGTGTGGTGAGGAGGGGGTGTGTGGGGCTGTCGGGGGTAGTATTACCCATAGTGGCGGTGGGAGGGTGGTGGCGAAGGTGGCGATGATTCTGTTGTAGATTTTAGCAGAGTATGATTTTCGGAGGAATCATACTCTTGAATAAAATATTGTTAATGTGGTGATTATATGTCAAATTTTATTTGATTTGTCAAAATAACGATTATATATTTGCAGCGACAAAAAGGATTGGACTGCCTTATATGTGACAGAAAAACACACTGCCTTAATCACGGAAAATGGCATCGCCTGTCCTATTACTGACGTATTTATTAACCCAAAATTTAATGCAAAATGAAAGAAAAACAGACCAATGAAATTGAGGCATCGCCGGTGGCGATTGCAGAACTTGAGCAGCGTGTGACGCTGCTGGAGAATGTTGTATTCGCAAGCAAGGATGTGCTTACGCTCGAAG
>CALZFJ010000210.1 GCA_945645715.1 uncultured Prevotellaceae bacterium
GTACTCGGAGCGGGACTTGAACCCGCACAGCCGCTATGGCCAAAGGATTTTAAGTCCTTCGTGTCTACCATTCCACCATCCGAGCAGCTTCGATGAGCATTTTTCCCAAAAAGACGCACTTGGCGCGGTTTGGTTGTGCAAAGATACAAACTTGTAACGGACTGTGCAACATTTTTTGGCTTTTTGTGAAAAAATGGCTTAAATGTGTGCTATTCACCGGAGGGTTTGCTGTCGGTGGTTAGCATTCGGTGGAGTGAGCCTTCGAGTGAGTCGGTCTTGTCGAGGTTCATTTTTTGGCGCATTCGGTGTCGCATGATGTTCACGCTGTTGCGTGCTATGCACATCACGTCGGCTATCTGGTCGGTGTTTTGGTCGAGTGCGATGAGCATGGCGAGGATTTCTTCACGCTTGGTGATGGAGGGTGCCACGTCGCGCAGTCGGGCGAGGAATTGCGGGTAGATGCAGGCAAAGCGTTCGCGGAAGCGCACTTCGCCGTCGGAGCGCAGGGCTGATGGTGTGAGTGTGGCAAAACGCTGCCAGTCGTCGCTGCTTGATGTCATGGAGTTGAGTTTCTGCTCCATTTCGTCGCTTCGCTTGTTCACTTCGTGAAGGTTGCTGATGAGGGCATCGATTCGTTCTTTGGCAAGAAGCGACTTGATGCGATAGATTCGTCGGCGGTTGATGATGAAGGCGAGTGCTGAGATGAGGAGCACGAGCAGAAGCAGTGAGAGTAGCACGTAGCTCCTGATGTGGGCGTCTTTCCGGCTCAGTTCGGCTTCGGCTGCACGCATCTGTGCGTCGTTCTTGTCGGCTTGGAACTGTAGCATCTGTCCCACCATGGAGTCGTAGGTCTTCTGGTTGTAGAATAGTTCCATTTCGTGGTTGAGCTTGCGCGAGAATAGCTCGATTTTTGCTTTGTCGCCTTTCTTGAGGTAGTAGTCGAGCCCGAAGCGGTAGGCTTGCTCCACATACACGGGGCGTTCCGAGAGGTTGAGTAGGTGCACCATGCTGTCGAGGCTTACTTCGCACTGTTGCTTACGGTTGAGCTTGTCGTATCCACGGGCGAGGAAGTAGTATGCTTTGGCGCGTGTTTCGGCGACTACCGAACGGGCTACTACGTTCTCGAGTGTGGTAATGGCTTCGGGCAATGGCACTTGTGTGATGCTGTCGCTCAAGCCCATTTCGCCGATGGCTGTTTCGAGGTCAGCCATTCCGCTGTCGTAGGGGAGCTTGCTGAAGATGCTGTCGGCGCGGTGCCAGTAGCGGACTGCCGAGTCGGGCAGGCGCTTTTGCTGCATCACGCGGCCTTTCATGAGCAGGGTGTAGCCTTTGAGCTTGGGGTAGTCGTAGGAGGTCGATTGCTCTATCACGCGGGTGGCTTCGGTGGTATATACGTCGGCAAGTTGCGGCATGTTGTAGGTGAGATAGAGGTCGCAGAGCATGATGCACGTATGGACTATTGCGTAGTGGTCGTACACTTCAGATGCCACTTTGTAGCTTTTTCGGAAGAGGTCGATGGCTTTGCCCACTTCGCCGGTGCGCTGGTAGAGTGATCCGAGCACTGTGGTGAGCCACTGCATGCCCACTGCGTCGTTGCCTTGTGCGGCGTTTTCTATTCCTTTTTCGCACCAGGCAATCACATTGGCTTGGCGCTCTGGTATTTCAAAGCAGGCGGCAGCGGCGTAGGTGTAGATGAGCTGTTTGCGGTTGGTAGGCAGGCTGTCGATGGTGTATCGCATGGCGCAGTCGATGGCGTGTGCGGCAGCGTCCATCTGGTTGTCGCGCGAGAGGGCATAGCCCAGAATTGCGTAGGCATCGGGCATGAAGTATCGTTTCACGGCTGGTGTGGGGTGCTCTACTATGCTCTTGAACTCGTCGATGCACTCGCGCGGTGCTCCTTTCATCTGGTAGCAGTTGAGGAGCTGCGATAGCGACCAGTGAATGTTGTCCATTGTCACGCTCCATCGGGCGGCTGCGGTGTCGGTGGGTATTTCGGTGGCGAGCACTTTGTGGAATCCGGCGATGGCGGTGCTGTCGTTGCCGGCAAACTGTGCTGCACGCGCCTTGAGCATTGTCACGAAGGTGGCGATTGCGGGTGTGGATTTTGAGAGAGGGTTGGCTTCGATTTTTGCCACTTCATGCATGAGTGAGTCGATGTTGCTGCCCGTGAATTGCGTGTCGATGGTTTCGCAGGTGTCGAGAATGTGCTCGATAGAGCTGTCGCGGCGTGAGCAGGCTGCTGTGAGGAGCAGAATGACTAAGAAAAAAGAGTATTTGGTGAATTTAGGTCGTTTCATTGTTCAGAGAAGGTTGAGTTATAGTGTAGTTTGTGAATAATTATTGGTCCATTCGGAAGATTGAGAAGTTGACGCTGCCATATTCGCGGTGCTGCGCGAAGTGAGGCAGGTGTGAGAAATCGAACGCCTTGCTGTGCTCCACGATGACGATGGTGTCGGGGTAGAGCATCTGTGAGTTGAGAATGGCTTCGGGCACGCGGGCAAAGTCGGGGAGGTCGTAGGGTGGATCGGCAAAGATGATGTCGAATTTTTGGGTGGTCTGCTCCACGAAGCGGAACACGTCGCCCTTCACCATTGTGAGGTTCTGCTGCTCATTGAGCATGTCGCGCACGCGGCGAATGAAGTTGAACTGTGTAGCCGATTTTTCCACGCAGGTGACCTTGGCGCAGCCTCGTGAGAGGAACTCGAAGCTGATGGCTCCGGTTCCGGCAAAGAGGTCGAGAGCGGTACAACCTTCAAAATCCACTATGTTGTCGAGCACATTGAAGATGTTCTCGCGTGCAAAGTCGGTAGTCGGACGTGCGGTGATATTTTGAGGCACGTCGAAGCGGCGGCGGCCATATTTTCCACGTATTATTCGCATAGTAGTAGCAATATTAAGTCGAATGGAGTTTTCACGGCATCGTGTCCCATGCGCATAGAGGCGGCGGGGAAGATAGCCGGCATCACGTAGGTGACGTAGTTACGCAGCATTGGAGCCACGGCGTCGCGCACAGTGCGGTCGCCAATGAGCTGCAGCTCGTCGGTGGTGGGGTTAAGTCCCGCTTGCTGCCAGGCGTTGAGCACGAAGAAGGCGGCATCGTCGGGCGTAGGGCAGCTGTAGCTGTTGGCTAATGCCAATCGGCTCTGGCTGAAGATGCACACGTCGGCAGTGCTGTCGTGCAGATAGACGTACTGGCGGCTCACTGAGGCACCTTGGCTCTTGGCGGCGAAGTGCTCGCACACTGCCCGGAGGTGGTGGTGAATTGTGACGTTCTCGTAGGTTCGGTTGATGAATCGTAGCACGCCCGCGGGAAGCTCGAATGCGATTTTTGCGCTGCAGCGAGGCAGATGGTCGATAGCTACGTCGCCCGGCACGTCGCCATATAGGGCCTTGAAGGCATCGGAGGCTTGGGCGTCGGAGAGGGCATCGGGCACTATCATGAATCGGCGCGAAGTGAACGCCAGGGTGATGCGGTTGAAGTCGAGCAGCAGCAGTGGAGTGTCGTAGATGCAGTTTTCGAGCGAGCGGAGATAGTTGTCTTCGCTTCCTGCAAGCTGCACCTTCCTGCTGATGAGGGAGCTTGGCTCGGCGTTGCTGAAAGCGGCAAATTGCAGGCAATCCTCGTCGATGCGGAGTGCGAGGCTCCACGTCTGGGGATTGCGGATTTCCACGTCGGTTGCATTGATAGAAGTGTCCATTTTGCGCTCAAATCTTCAATATCGAGCGAAGTTAGCAATTTTTCTCACAACCGCAAAGCCCTCTAACATTTATTTGCATTTCAGTGGCAGCAGAACCGTGCAGCAGGGAGCCAGGTGTAGGGTCGCGCCTTGGTGCGACCGAAGGGACGAAAGTATGCTGAAAATAATGGTATTTGGTGGGGCGGTTGCGGCCAAAACGGCATCTCGGCAAAAAAATTAAGCGAGCTTATTGTTTTTGCGCTCGATTTGTGCTATCTTTGGATAAGATAGACGGCATCTCGGCAAAAAAAATTAAGCGAGTTTATTTGTTTTTGCGCTCGATTTGTGCTATCTTTGTCGCCGTAATCGACCTAAATGGTTAATAGTTAGTGAGAAATGGGCGTGATTCCTCGATCACGCGGCTATAAAATACACAGACGTTTATGCGAATTTTGAGAAATTCTCATATTGCTGCTCCTTGCAGTTGCGGTTTCTCAGCCTCTGAAATGGGGTTTGAGAGCGATTCTATGTGCATATTTCGGGGGGGGGATTTTCTGAGGACGAAATTTTTGCCGGCCGGGTGGCTCGGTCGCACCAAGGCGCGACCCTACGGTGCCATGCGACCAATAAGACCAAATTGGACCAATTGGACTAATTGGACTAATTGGACCAATGGAACCAATAAGTCCTATAGGACCTATATGGCCTTTTTGTGCCATTCCCGGTTAGGGATAATTAATTGAGGAGCTATAATTCTATTTTTATAATGAAAATAATAATAATTAATAACAGTAATAATTTTAACTAATGAAATCGACTAAGATTTTCATGCTCGCAGCCTTG
>CALZFJ010000211.1 GCA_945645715.1 uncultured Prevotellaceae bacterium
GTTCAAGGAAGCCAACCGTAGCAAGAAGGAGATATATGAGAACTTCGACTTCACAAACAATTGGATTATCGACACCAATAAAAACGACGGTTACCCCTATCTCCGCAACTGCCCATTCCAGTTCAAGCCCTGACGGAGTGGATGGTATGCTCAGTTAAGGTGTTTGTAAGTTTTTTGCAAGAATGATAGTTTTTTTATACATTTGATTCTAAATCCAGATTGTATTATGATTCGAAAATTTGTGCTATTTGCCATAGCTTGCTTTGCAATATTCTGCTCGTGCAGCGATGAATTGCCTTCAAGAGGGGGGAATGTAGCCAGCGACAGCTATGCAGGTGGATTGAAGGAAATTACGTTGCCAGATGGTATGGACGATTTCCATTATTCTGATTTTACGTTGGTGCTAAGCTCTGCTACAGGTGAGCAGGTGAAGCGAATAGGCAAGCACACCCGCACAGGGGGTGTTTCAAAGCTTGTTCTTAATGAAGGATTGAAGGCAGGAGAATACCGCATGCTCTATCTCTCAGCCGATACGATTCCCGATGAGGCTTCCGACGACTATGGGCTGGGCTGTCGCATCAGCATCGATTCTCAGGAGACCGGTGTAAAGGTTCTCGATACTTACGACAGCGATATGCGCCTTTACGGCAAGGGCAGCCTGACCGACCCTTATGTGATAAGCAGTGCCTGCCACCTCACCCGCCTTCGCGATGTGGTCAACGACCAGATAAGCAATGAAATGCTCACCGATTCCACCTATTTCAGGCAGTTTGCCGACATCGACCTTACCATGCCGTCGATTCAGGCTCACAAGTTGAACGGCTGGTTGCCTATCGGCAGTCAGAACACATGCCCCTTCCGTGGAATCTACGATGGCAACAAGCACAAGATTTCGGGATTGTGGATTTCGCGTGAAGAATCGTGCGGTGCCGGACTTTTCGGTCATGCCGAGGCGGCGACGTTGCGCAATATTGTGATGGAAGATGCCTCAATCGAGGGCAATTTCGCTGCCGGCTCCATTCTTGGAGCTGCTGTCACGAGCGGCAACCGCCAGGCTCTCACCACCATTCTCAACTGCACCACCACCGGCGGCAGCGTAACGGCCCGCAAGGGTAGTGTGGCTATCGGCGGACTGGTGGGACTCGTGGATAAAGATGCCAAGATACTGATCGACAGCTGTGCCAATAACGGCACTGAGGTGAAAGGCTCCTACGGCGTGGGTGGCATTGTAGGCACGGGAGCACTGTTTTCACGCACTGTGATTAGAGGGTGCAAGAATCTTGCCACTGTCAGCTCCGATTTCACTGGCTGTGGCGGTATTGCAGGCACTTGCGATTCCCTTTATGTGATGAGCTGCGAAAACCACGGTAAAATCACGGGAAGCGCATCGTTCACCTCCTCCGATAAAGAAAACGAAGGACTTGGCACCGGCGGCATTGCCGGAGGTTCTGGAAGATCATATTTCTACACTTGCCACAATTATGGCGATGTTACGGGCTACAAAGGCGTGGCTGGCATTATAGGCAGCACATGCGCATCAGCAAAACAAGGCTATTTCAACAACGTGATGATGAAATCGTGTGGCAACGAGGGCGCAATCACCGGGCAAACCTCGGTGGGCGGAATCTGCGGTGAGGCGCAGTTTGGCTGCTACTCGGTGTATAACACCGGCACGATTACGGCTTTGTCGTCAGATGCAATAGCCGGAGGCATTGTGGGTAACACGTCGGTGTCGGTAGTGCAGAATGCAGTCAATTCGGGCAAGGTTGAGATTGCAAATGCCGAGTGCGTGGGCGGCATTGTGGGCAAGACCACCTGGGGCACCTTAATGTTGTGCCAGAATAATGGCGACATTAACACCACGGCAAAGTATGTGGGTGGAATTGTGGCTCTTGCCGGAAGCCAGACGGTCATCAACTATTGCGGCAACTTGGGCAACATCGTCAGCAACGGCAAAGGCTACGTTGGTGGCATTGTGGGTGAAGTGGGCGACCCACGCAAGTGGTCGGTGATGAACACCATAAATTGTGTAATTGGCGGAGTGGAGTGCGTTCTCGGCGTAGTTGGATCTACGATTGCTTTGACCACACCCCAGTTTCTTCGCGAAAGGCAAATATTACAATTCGTATTGCGCATTGAAAATTGGAGCAAAATACACAAAGTGGCTCATGGCATTGAGATGGCGGCCGACATTCTCGCACTTGCCTACGATTGGTCCATGAAGTTCTATGAATTGGCTGAATATGTGGGACACAAGAGTAAAGAGATGATGCAGGCTGAAATTTCGCAGCAGGCAAGCGAAATCGACGAGCAAAACACTGCAAAGGTCAAAGCCCTGCGCAGGTCGGCTATCGATAAGGTGGTGCTTTTCAGCGGATTAGATGCTGCTGCTATAAGTGAATACATTAATAACGTGGAGAAGGTGGCAGAAACCTTCGAGAGTTCTGATGAGAACATTGAGGCGTTTGTCTTCAATCTGAATAATGAACGTGAAACGCGAGCCAAAGAGGTGCAAAAGTTCAAGAAGGTAGAGGCGATTATACACACTGTGGTGGGCTGTGCGGCTCTTGTGGTTTCTACGGGTGCGTTTGTCGCAAGTAGTCTTCTGCTTCCTGGTTCGTCGTTGGCAGTAGGCTTGGCTGTAACGGCTGGAGTTTCTACTGTGGTGGGTGGTGTTAATGCCATCGCCGAGAATTGCGACGACTACCAGGCAAATGTGGTGTCGGTCACGCAGTGTGTGAATATGGGCAAAATCAGTGCCGATGCCGCCGATGCGGTGGGCGGCATTGCCGGACACCTGCAGCAGTTCAGCTTTGTGGGCGACTGCCTTAACACCGGGCAGTATGCCGGAGCAAAGGCGTGTGGAGGCGGCATTGCAGGACGTAGCGACTCGAAAAGTGAGCACTGGTGCTGCCTGAGTGTGGGCGATAAATGGGCTGATCCATTCTGCAAGTCTTCACACATGACCACCTACACCGATGTGTACTATCTGCATGAAGCCTATACCTCGGTTACCGCATCGGGGGCGACTAACTACCTGAAGTTCCACATGCTTTGCCGCGATATGTACTATTCATGGAGGTGGAACCTTAATAAAGACAAATCTACATGGGGCCTCACCAACAAGGAGGGCTATTTTCCTGTACCGAAAAATTCAAAGATGGAAACATCATGTTATAAAAATTAATCACTAATAACTGACACTATGAATAAATTGATAAAGTCGATCACAGCAAGTTGCCTGCTGGTGACACTTATTGCAATCACGGGCTGTAGGGATGACTTGTTGTATAAGAGAAACGAAATAGGCTCTGAACTCACTGAGAACTCCGAATATAAAATCAGCAGCTTTGAAATAGGGCACAAATTGTGGACTATTCCTGCCACCGACACGAGCATTGATATCGTTTTCCTGTCGCAGACCGACAGCACCGAATACCGCTTGTCGGCTACGGTAGTACACGGCATCGACACATATACCATCAAGGTGATGATTCCAAAGGACAAGCGTCTGCCCGACAGCGACTACATTGTCAAGGCTTCACTTGCCGACGGCACCCCTCTTGGCACTGTGCTTTTGGCTACGGTCAGCAAAGAGATGGTGCACAGTGTGCTTGGCACCCAGATAAAATATCCATTATCGGGCAGTGGCACCCAGAACGACCCTTATCTCATTAAGAACAAGGACAATTTCGACACGCTTCTCAGCACGCTGGCAAGGGATAAGAATTCCCACGGATATGGCTTATATTTCAAGCAGACTGCCAATTTTGAAGCACCGGCAGTGAGCAATGTGATTGACGGACGCCTGTATGCCGGATTTGAATTTGCCGGCCATTATGATGGCGACAACCACAGCATCACGCTCTTATATCAAGGTGGAGGTGAAGATAAGGATAACCAGGTGGGGCTTTTCCCTAAGCTCCTCGATAATGCTATGGTTGAGAATCTCACTATCACGTCGATTATCTATGGAGTGAAAAACTGTGGCGGCGTGCTTGCCGCCGAAAGCTCGGGACACGTGGCAATCAACAATGTGCATATCCTTGGAAGCATCAGCGGCAATGATCACATAGGCGCTTTCGTAGGTAAGGCTACCGGAACCCTTGAAGTGACCGGCTGCAGCACCATGGGCACCATACTTGGCAAGAATTATGTGGGCGGAATAGTGGGCAGCATGACCGGCGGCGATATCACTGTCTCCGGCTTTTCTACCGATTACGACGACAAGCATTTATTCGTCGTGAGTGCATCTGAGTCGCACGCAGGAGGCTTGATAGGCAAATTCTCCGACGGCTCTTTCAAGATCGACGATGTGAGCGTCAGTCACACCATCGACGAAGAATCAAAGAAAGTGTATGCAGTTGCTGCACCGTCTTATTGTGGCGGATTAATTGGAGAAGCGATAGTGAAGAGCCAAAGCACGATAAGCGATAGTGAAGCGGTGGCTGCATTGCACTCTACGGGTAACTATCTCG
>CALZFJ010000212.1 GCA_945645715.1 uncultured Prevotellaceae bacterium
TGAATGTGGCTGTCTCTGCCGACGGCAGCTGTGTGGCTTATCGCGAGGACTCTTTCAACGACCGTCTGCGCTACACCGACGTGAAGGTGCGCAATTTCGCTACCGGTACCACCAAGCAGCTCCTTAAAGGTGCCCGCAATGTGAATGGCGTGAGCCTTCAGGGCAACTCTGCCGTGACCGTTGCCAATGGCGAGGCAAAAAAGATGGCTCTCGCCGGAAAAGCGGCTAAAAAGACCACTCCGGTTGCTTCAATCGTCAATTGCCAGCTTGTGCTCACCACCAACGGCACTTCAAAGACCCTTTCTCCGCTCGGAACCGACCGCAGCTACCTGTGGCCCTCGGTTTCGCCCGACGGAAAGCACATCTGCTTCTATGTGGCAGGCACCGGCTGCTACATCAGCGACCTCAAGGGCAAGATCGTGGCTCGACTCGGCAAAATTCATGCTGCAAAATGGCTCAACAGCACCACTGTGGTGGGCATGAACGACACCGACGATGGCTATACAATCACTTCTTCGGCGATTGTTGCCGCCACCATCGACGGCAAGAGCCAGGTGCTCACCGACAGCTCGCTGAAGGCTATGTATCCCTATCCTGCCGGAAACAAGATCTTCTTCAGCACCGATGAGGGCGAAAACTACATTATCAACATTAAATGAAAGGGCAAGCCATGATTAATATGAGAAAAATGTTATTTGCCGTTGCTGCCGTTGCCGCAACTGCATCGATGGCTTTAGCCGGCGGTGACCTCACCAAAGACCAAGCCCACATCTATATCAACGCCGGACACGGCAGCTGGGGCTCAAACGACCGCAATATGGCTACTATCAACCACCACACCGGCGACACCACCGGATTCTATGAGAGCAACACCAACTTGTGGAAAGCCCTGAAGATGGGTGCCACGCTCGAGAAGTGGGGCGTGCCTGCTGCCAACATCATGTATTCGCGTGTGAAGAATGGCCCCTATCCTACCGTGGTGGGCGGACCCGATGAGGAGAAATATAACCGCAACCTCACCGAAATAGCTGAGGAGTGCAACGCTTTCAACACCGACTATTTCCTCTCTATCCACTCCGATGCTGCCACCGAAGGCAGTGCCACCAATCTCTCGCTGCTCATCTACAACGGCTACACCGTTCCTGCCGCCGACGATGAAAATATGTGGGAGGGAAGCCGTTCGCTGGAGTATCAGCTCACGAGCCGCGCCATGGCTGAAACGCTCTGGCCCATTCTCGAATCGAATGGCATCGATGTGCTGTCGAGCACTTCGCCACGCATTGTGGGCGACCTCACTTTCTACTATCACTTAAACACTCCTGCCGACAATGTGAATGGATATGCCGGCTATCTTGGCGTGCTGCGTCGCAACACTTGCAACGGCTTCCTCGCCGAAGGTTATTGCCACACCTATCAGCCTGCTCGTCACCGCGCACTCAATCCCGACTATTGCGGACAGGAAGGTGTGCGCTATGCCCGTGGCGTGGCTGCGTGGTTTAATTGGGAAACTGAGCCTACGGGCTACATCATGGGTTCGGTGAAAGACCTCCACAAGGTGTTCTCGCACGACCTATATCACCCGAACACCAACTCGATGGACATCTGGAAGCCTATCAACTTCGCTGTGGTTTCGCTCTACAAGGGCGGCGAGAAGATTGCCGAATATACCACCGACGGTGAATATAATGGCGTGTTCGTATTTGAGAACCTTGAGCCGGGCGACGACTACACAATCGATGCTGTAGCTCCGGGCTATAAGTCGGTATGGGCACTCAATGAGGAGTATGGCCGCGAGAATGTCACCTATTCGGTAGCTGCCAACGAAACCACTTATCCGATTATCCAGCTTGAGGCTGAAGGCTATGAGGCTAACCCCACCTACAACTATCCCGACCCCTTCCAGGAGAAGTGGCTGAAACTGGCTTCGAGCTATGATATGCGCCAAGACTTCGTGCAGAAGCCTGTCGATGCACTTGCCGGAATGACAATCCGCCGCGAGATTGCCAAGGGCGACTCCACTTATGTGCTTGCTCTCGACGAGGCTAAGAAGCCTCACATCTTCTGCCTCGATGCCTGCACACAGACAAAGCTCTTTGAGGTGAGCACCGAAGGTATCGGCAATGCCGACGATGAGAATGAGCTTCTTGCCATCAGCGACATCGCTTTCACCAGCGATTCTATCCTCGTGGCTTGCAACCAGGTGAAGGCTACATTTGAGCCTACCGGCGTGCTGCGCTTCTACACCTGGACCCGCGACGACGTGACCCGCCAGCCTATTGGCGATCCCAAGCCGTGGTTCACTTCGAGCAGCAACTACACCAGCGGTAACTTCAACAATGCCATCACCGGCACCACTTTTGCCGTGAACGGACGCTATGAGAAGTGCATCATTGCCACCACTGCCGAGACTCAAGGCTCAAGTGGCGAAATCCGCATTCCCGTTTTCACGCTCTCGCGCAAGGGCTTGGTGAATACTATTCGCAACCAGGACAAGACCCGCTTCACCAAGGCTCTGCTTGGCGAAAGCTACCAGCTCACCACTTCACCCTACGGTGACAACAACTTTGTAATCGACGGCAATCTCACCACTCCGCAGGAATTTGCCATTGCCGCTGATGTCACAGCACCTGCCTACGGCTCTCAGCTCGATGCCGAGGTGATGCCGGCTGCGCTCAATGGCTACACATTCTTCAAGTATGCCAAGCGAATACTCGTGGTGGTGCCCACAGCCGAGGGTGTGGCTCTCTATGATGTTACCGACGGCCTTGATGCCGCCAAGCTCATTCCTACTACCAACACTTCGGTCAGCTCTGCCGATGCTGCCTGGCTGAAGGCTTATGCTGTGGTGAATGATGCCGACATCAACCTCTATCTCGATGCCGACGGTAAGGTGACACGATTCACCACCGAGGGCGTGGAGCAAGTTCTCTTTGAGAATGTATATGCCTACGACCTCAAGCTCGAGGAAAGCGATGGCTGCCATGTGTTCTCGTTCCTCGCCAATGATTTCTGCCTCGATGGCGGCCGCATCATCTTCAGCGATGCAGCCACAGGCGACTTTGTGGGCGACATAGTGCTCGACCATGTAACTGCCGGACTCAACGAGGTTGTTGTCTCTCCCGATGAACTTCCGGGTGCTGAGAATCAGCAGCTCAGATGGGCTGTTGAGGTGGCAAACCACAATGTAACCACTTTCCGCAACCTCCTGCCTCGCGAGGGCGACTATGCTCTCAACCGTGCCTACGTCACCACCGATGTCAATCCCGCCTCGCCGCAGTTTGGCTGGGTGTTTGTGTCGAACTATAACGGCTCTGGCAAGGCTGAGAATGGAATATACTATTTCAATCCTACTCTCGACCGCATCAACAGCACACCGCTTGCCAACGGAACATTCACCACCAATGGCTGTCTCGGCATTAGCCCCGACGGCTTCCTGATGGTCACCGACGCTGCCGATGCTTCAGCCGGATTGTGGCGCTCTACGAGCAACACCGAGTTCAATTCGTTTACCCAGTTCTTTGAGGGAACGGCTGCTTCGGGCATCATCACCAATGGCGGTGCCGAGGTTGCCGGTGTGGCAAGCAGTGTGGCATTTACCGGCGAGGGAGCTTCGCTGAAAATGTTTGCGCTGATGAAAAATTCGAGCAAGAAATATCAAATCAATGTGTATAACCTTGGCGAAGTAAATGCCGAGATGATTCCTGCCGGCTGGGGCGTGGCTCCGAGCAAGACTATCGCTCTGCCGAGTGGAATGGTTGCCGATGCACAGCTTGCTCCGGTGGAGCAGGGTGTTTGGGTGTGCGCAAATATCAGCAAGCAGACCAACTCTGAGACTGCTCCGTCGCTCCTCTTTGTCGATTATGACGGCAACATCACTTTCAATTCGGGTCGCCTTGAAAACGAGGCTCTGCTTGAAGGTGCCAACGGTAGCGGTTTTGCAGTCACCCGCGACGGTAAAACTCTTGCCGTGAACGATGGCTGGGGCTATTTCCAATTCTACGATGTAGCGTTTGAGGGCAATGTGCCCACGCTCACTCCGCTCTTCAGCTTCAAGCACGATATCGGTGTGGGACCCAAGCGTATTCAGGACGGTGACTATGTGGAGCAGATGGCATTCACCTATGGTGGTGCTCTCTTGGCTTCGGGACACTATCTTGGAATGTTCACCGTGCCTACCCTCGACAACCGTAGCGTCACTCCGGCTACCACCACAGTGGTGTCGAAGGGTAGCGGTGTGGAAGGCGTGGCTATCGACGACGATGCCAATGCTCCCGTTGAGTATTTCAACCTTCAGGGAATCCGCGTGCAGAATCCCGAGAAAGGCATCTACATCAAGCGTCAAGGCCGTCGTGCCGAGAAGGTTGTGATTCCATAACCCCATTTTTCCAAACAATAAAAAGAGCCGTTCCACACTTGAACTTGAACTGCACCCCAAAAGTTAGACAAAAAACTTTTGGAGTGCAGTTTAATTATGA
>CALZFJ010000213.1 GCA_945645715.1 uncultured Prevotellaceae bacterium
AGGCGATTTAATTGAATAGGAAAAAGAGGTCGGGGATTGGGTGTGCAATCTCCGACCTCATAGGTATGGTTTATTTGTGGTCTTTTAAGTATTTATCGATACCGGCAGCTGCTTTCTGCCCTGAAGCGATGCATCGAACCACGAGAGAAGCACCTGTGGATGCATCACCTGCAGCAAACACCTTATCAACCGAAGTCATCTGGTTAGCATCGACTTTCACATTCTTGCGAGCGTCGAGTTCGGGTTTCAGCTCGTCGAGCAGACCTTCATAGACGGGATTTGTGAATCCCATGGCGAGAAGCACGAGTTCAGCCTTGATGGTTGAGACTTTTCCGGTGTGACAGAGGTTCATTCTACCGGTAGCTTCATCTTTGATCCACTCAACCTCCTCGACCTCAACCGAAGATACGCGACCCTTGTCGTCGGCAATGAATTTGCGGGTGTCGAGCAGCCAGCGACGGTCGCAACCTTCCTCGTGAGAGCTTGAAGTCTTGAGCACTACAGGCCAATAAGGCCAAGGCGTGGCAGGATTCTCGCCTACAGGCGGCTTTGGCATAATCTCGATTTGAGTAACGCTGCGTGCACCTTGACGGTTGGCTGTACCCACGCAGTCGCTACCGGTGTCGCCACCGCCGATAACAAGAACATTTTTGCCTTTTGCCGATATGCGCTCACCGGCAGGAATCTCAGAGCCTGCAACAACGCGGTTTTGCTGCTGGAGCAATTCGAGAGCGAAGTGCACGCCTTTGAGGTCGCGTCCCTCCACATTGAGGTTGCGGGGTACACCCGAGCCGATAGCGATGCACACAGCATCAAACTTGTCGATAATCTCCTTGATAGTGATGTCGGAGCCAACTTTCACGCCACAGATGAATTTCACGCCTTCTTCTTCCATGAGTTTCACGCGACGATCGATAACCGATTTGTTGAGCTTGAAGTCGGGGATACCGAAGCGGAGGAGACCGCCCGGAGCTTCGTCTTTCTCATACACGGTGACTTGGTAACCGGCGCGGTTGAGGCGATTAGCGCAGGCGAGACCGGCAGGACCGGAACCGATTACAGCGACAGTCTTTGTTAGTCTAACTTTTGGCAAGAAAGGCTGAATAATGCCTTCGAGGAAAGCCCGCTCTACGATAGCAGCCTCATTTTCACGGATAGTGACAGGCTGGTGCGACTTATTAAGCACGCAGCCTTTTTCGCAGAGAGCAGGGCATACACGACCTGTGAACTCTGGGAAATCGTTGGTCTGGGTGAGAATGGTGTATGCACCGCGTATGTCGTTTTTGAAAAGGCGGTCTTGCCATTCGGGTGGACGGCTGCCAGTGGGGCAGCTCCAGTGGCAGAAAGGCACGCCGCACTCCATGCAGCGCGATGCCTGCAGGCGACGGTCTTCGGGGTTGAGCGTCTGCTCCACCTCGCCAAAATCCTTTATCCTATCGCTGATAGGGCGATATCCGGCTTCTTTTCTATCAATGCTTAAAAATGCTGTTGGATTACCCATTATATTGTGTTATTGCTAAGGTTCATGATTATGTGATTAATCTCTTTCAAGCTGTGCAATCTTGCGCTGTAGCTTCTCCATCTTCTCATCGTGGAGCACTTTCTTGTACTCAAACGGAATGACTTTGATGAACTGATCTACATATTCCTGCCAATTGTCGAGCATCTTTGCGGCAAGTGCACTGCGGGTATATTTGTAGTGGTTGCCGATGATGCGGTAGAGCTCACGGTTGTCGGCCATATCCTCGATGAGTGAAAGCTCCACCATCTCCATGTTGCAGAAGTAGTCGAAGTCGCCCTTTGGATTCCACACATAGGCAATACCGCCACTCATACCGGCAGCGAAGTTGCGGCCTGTGGGACCAAGCACCACGGTTCGACCGCCGGTCATATATTCGCAGCAGTGGTCGCCGACGCCTTCAACAACGGCAGTGGCGCCGCTATTGCGCACGCAGAAACGCTCGCCAACGCGGCCGTTGATATACATCTCGCCTGAAGTGGCACCATAGAGAATAGTGTTACCTGCGATGATGTTATCCTCGGGAGCAAATATAGTGCCCGAAGGCGGAACTATCACTATGCGACCACCCGAAAGGCCTTTTCCCACATAGTCGTTGGCATCACCTTCGAGGCGGAACGAAATGCCGTGCTCAAGGAAAGCACCAAAACTTTGTCCGGCAGAACCCTTGAAAGTGCATGAAATAGTACCATCGGGGAGACCGTCGTTGCCATATTTCTTTGCCACCGCACCCGAGAGCATAGCACCCACAGAGCGGTTGGTGTTCTTGATGGGGAAGTCAAGCTCAACCGGCATACCCGATGAAATGGCAGGGTAAGAGCGGTTGATGAGCTCGCGGTCGAGCACGTTCTTGATATCGTGGTCTTGCTCTGTTACGTTGATGATGGCATTGGTGCTGCACTCATCGGGACGGTAGAGCAGGCGGCTGAAATCGAGATGCTCGGTCTTGCTGACTTTAACGCCTTCTTTCACTGAGAGCAAATCGCTGCGACCCACAATTTCATCGAATTTTTTCACACCTATTTCAGCGAGATATTCGCGGATTTCCTGAGCGAGGAAAGTGAAGAAATTGACGAGATAGTCGGCTTTTCCGGCAAAGCGCTTGCGCAGTTCCTCATTCTGGGTAGCTACGCCCACAGGGCAAGTGTTCTTGTGGCACTTGCGCATAAGCACGCAGCCAAGCACGATGAGAGCTGAAGTGGCAAAACCGAACTCCTCGGCACCAAGCATAGCTTGGATAATAACGTCGCGACCCGTCTTGAGCTGACCATCTACCTGCAAGCGCACATGACCGCGCAGATTGTTGAGTACGAGAGTCTGCTGAGTCTCGGCAAGACCGATTTCAGAGGGCAGACCTGCATAACGGATAGAGCTTGCAGGGCTTGCTCCTGTTCCGCCTTCGGCACCACTGATGATGATTAGGTCAGCCTTAGCCTTGGCAACGCCGGCAGCGATGGTGCCCACACCGCTCTCCGAAACAAGCTTAACGCTGATTTTAGCGTCGGGATTGATATTCTTGAGGTCGAAGATAAGCTGTGCAAGATCTTCGATAGAATAGATGTCGTGATGAGGTGGGGGAGAGATAAGCGAGATTCCGGGAATGGAGTGGCGAGTCTTTGCAATTACCTTATCGACTTTGAATCCGGGTAGCTGACCGCCTTCACCCGGCTTTGCGCCCTGAGCAATCTTTATCTGGATTTCGTCGGCATTCACGAGATACTCGGCAGTGACACCGAAGCGGCCCGAAGCCACTTGCTTGATAGCACTGCGAGCCGATTCACCGTCGGGACGTGGCTTGAAACGCTCGGCATCTTCGCCACCTTCACCGGTGTTGCTCTTTGCTCCGATGCGGTTCATGGCAATGCCAAGAGCCTCGTGAGCCTCCTTGCTGATAGCTCCGAACGACATGGCACCGGTGACGAAGCGGTGCATGATATTCTCTACGCTTTCAACCTCATCGATGGGCACCGGGGTGCCTTTCTTGAAGTCGAAGAAATCGCGAATGAAGATAGGCTTCTCTTTACAATCGACAGCAGCGGTATATTCCTTGAATTTCTTGTAGCTGCCAAGGCGGGTAGCAATCTGGAGAGTGGCTATAGTCTCGGGATTCCAGGCATGTAGCTCGCCGGTCTTGCGGAAAGCGTACATACCAAGATTAGAGATGGGCAGACGGTCGTCGAAGCAGTCGGACCACGCCTCGGAGTGAGAAGCGAGAATATCCTTGGCAAGGTCGAAGATGTCGATACCACCGATTTTTGATACGGTATTGCCGAAGTATGCATCAATAAGGCTCTGTGAAAGACCTATCGCCTCGAAGAGCTGTGCACCCTTGTAGCTGGTGATGGTTGCAATTCCCATTTTCGACATGATCTTGAGCAGACCCTTGTCGATAGCCTTGATATAGTTCTTCATCGCAGTATTGAAGTCGAGCTGAATCTCCTTCTGCTTCACAAGGTCGTCGATGATAGCGAAAGCCAGGTAGGGATTGATTGCGCTTGCTCCATAGCCCGAAAGGAGGGCGAAGTGCATAACCTCGCGGGCATCGGCAGTCTCGATGATAAGTGCAGTTTGAACGCGTTTTTTGTGCTCGATGAGGTGATGGTGTACAGCCGAAGTGGCAAGCAGCGAAGGAATAGGAGCATGCTCGGCATCGACATCACGGTCGCTGAGCACAATGTAGTTACAACCTTCATCTACAGCCTTTTCAGCCTCAAGACAAAGGCTCTCGATTCCCTTGCGCAAGCCCTCAGCTCCATCTTTCACGGCAAAAGTCATCTTCACCTTGCGGGTGTTGAATCCTTTGTAACGAAGGTTGCAGAGAATGTCGAGCTCAGAGTTGGTGAGAATAGGACGGTTAAGCTCCACCATCTTGCAGAGGTCGGGGGTAGGTTCAAGCAGGTTCATTTTGATTGCACCAATGTAGCTGTCGAGGCTCATCACGAGTTCCTCGCGGAG
>CALZFJ010000214.1 GCA_945645715.1 uncultured Prevotellaceae bacterium
GCCTCGGGAGCCGGACTTCCGCGCTTCATGAATATTCCGGGCGAGAATCTCAATGGCATTATGTCGAGCAACGAGTATCTCACACGTGTGAACCTTCTGGGAGCCGGAAGAGCCGATTGGGATACGCCCGTGCTACGTGGCAAGAACGTTGCCATAATAGGCGGAGGAAACACCGCAATGGACTCGGTGCGTACTGCACGCCGCATGGGTGCAGAGCGTGCAATACTTGTGTATCGCCGCTCGGAGGAGGAAATGCCTGCCCGACTTGAAGAAGTGAAGCATGCCAAGGAAGAAGGTGTGGAATTTATGACACTACATAATCCGGTGGAATACATAGGAGATGAAACCGGACGTGTGAAGACAATGCGCCTGCAGGTGATGGAGCTTGGCGAGCCTGATGCTTCCGGAAGAAGATCGCCGGTGCCTGTTGAGGGAAAAATAGTAGATGTAGATGTAGATTTGGTGATTGTGAGTGTAGGCGTATCGCCTAATCCGCTCGTGCCAAAGTCGGTTGCGGGGCTTGAAGTGAGCCGTCGCAACACTATCGTTGTGAACGAGGATACTATGCAATCTTCGATTGCCGACCTCTATGCCGGAGGCGACATAGTGCGTGGAGGAGCCACTGTGATTCTCGCCATGGGTGATGGTCGCCGAGCAGCAGCCCACATGCACGAGATGCTTTCGCATCAATAATCCCACAGAGATAGACCCACAGAACAGGAGCGTGATTCCATGCAATTGGAATCACGCTCCTGTTACTTTCGGAATCAGCTATTTTTTGCCTCTGTCTTTCTTTAAAGACTTGCTGAAGTGATTCTTGCCTTGGTGGTTGTCGTGACGCTTTGAAGCAACCTTAATAGCTGAAATGCCGCGAGGAAAGAGCTGAGAGAGCAGGTCGGTGCGGTGCATGCGTGAGAGCGAGTTGAAGATGTCACGTTGATATTCAGGTTCATACCAGAAGAAGAATTTTCTCTGAGCGAGCTTCTCCTCACGACTCTTGGCAGTGAAGACCGGTTCAAGAGTGTAGGGGTGAAAGCCGGTGTAGTAGGTTTCGGTGGAAACCGTCATCGGAGTAGGAGTGAAATCCTGCACTTGCTCAAGGTGGAAATTAAGTCCTTTGGTGATAGCAGCGAGTTCAGCCATGTCTTCCTCGGTGCCCCCCGGGTGAGAAGATATGAAGTAGGGGATAATTTGCTGATTGAGCTGCTTTTGCTCATTAATGCGGTCGAAAATGCGCTTAAACTCACGGAATTGCTCGAAAGAGGGTTTGCGCATAAGATTAAGGACTCGGTCGGCGGTGTGCTCGGGTGCAACTTTCAGACGCCCTGACACATGGTGCTCGATAAGCTCCTCATTGTAGCGGCGGTTAACGCGATTGATGCGCTCATCGGCATTATGGTGCATAGAGAGGTCGTAGCGTACGCCACTGCCGATAAACGATTTCTTCACTTGAGGCAAGGCATCGACAGCGTGATAGACGTCGAGCAGAGCAGAGTGGTCGTTGTTGAGATTAGGGCATGGCTTAGGATGCAGACACGACGGACGGCGGCATTTACGGCACAATGATAGGTCTTTTCCACCCATTTTGTACATATTAGCCGATGGACCGCCCAAGTCGCTGATGTAACCCTTGAAATCTTCCATTTCGGTCACGGCACGAACTTCGCGAAGGATACTCTCCTTGCTCCGCGAAGCAATGAACTTGCCCTGGTGTGCCGAAATGGTGCAGAAAGCACAGCCACCGAAGCAACCGCGGTGCATATTCACCGAGTGTCGTATCATTTCATACGCCGGAATGCGCTTGCCATTGTAGCGTGGGTGTGGAAGGCGTGTGTAAGGAAGGTCGAAAGAAGCATCAATTTCAGCTTCGGTCATAGGCGGATTCATTCGATTAACCTTTACAGCCACATTGCCTGTTACTTGCCAGATGTCGCGACCGTTCCAGCGATTTGACTCCTCCTCAATGTGCATGAAGTTTTCGGCTTGAAAGCGTTTGTTAGTGCTACATTCATCGAAAGAATGAAGGACTATGTGAGATTCGCTCTCGCGCTCGGCAGGGAGGTCGGTGAGAGGTCTCAGAAGCACCGTTTGTGGCACATTGGTGATTTCATCAATTTTCTTGCCCTCACTCAAGGCACGAGCAATCTCTATGATGGGCTTTTCGCCCATTCCATAGACGATTAGGTCGGCATCACACTCGGTGAGAATGGAAGGACGCAGACGGTCTTGCCAATAGTCGTAGTGGGAAAGACGGCGAAGTGAGGCTTCAATTCCGCCGGCAATAATGGGTGCATCAGGAAAAATGGAGCGTAGGGCTTTAGTATAGACGATAGTAGGGTAATCGGGACGCAATCCGGCACGGCCATTAGGTGAATAGGCATCATCGCTGCGACGGCGGCGATTTGCGGTGTAGTGATTCACCATTGAGTCCATAGCTCCGGCACTCACGCCGAAGAATAGGCGTGGAGTGCCCAGCTTGCGGAAGTCGCGCAAATCGTCTTGCCAATTTGGCTGAGGCACGATAGCCACGCGATAGCCATGGGCTTCGAGCACGCGTCCTATCACGGCAGCACCCATCGACGGGTGGTCGATGTAGGCATCGCCCGAGAAAAGGATTACATCGAGATAATCCCAGCCGAGTCGTTCAAGTTCTTTTTTTGTGGTTGGAAGCCACTGTTTATTTTGTTTATTCATATTGTTGTAGGTGAGAGGTAAGAGGTAAGAGGTAAGAGTGGGGCGGCTATGTGAGTTGCTTGAGGCGTTCTTCCATTTTCAGGAGTTGGTCGCGAATTTGGGCTGCCTCTATGAAGTCCATCTTCTTTGCGGCAGCCACCATGTCGCTACGCAGACGTTCGATAGCCCGTTCCATTTCGTTACGGCCCATATATTGTACCACAGGGTCGGCAGCAATGCCGGCAGCAGGCATAAATTCGGCTTGGCACTGACGTTTGAGCTTTTCGCTAATGGCACCTGTGCCCGTAAATTCATATTTCTTGCCTTTCTTCTTGGCGCGGTTTTCGTTGTCGATATCGATTTCGTCAACTTCCTTGCCGATGATGAGATTCCTGGCCTTGATGATTGCTTGCGGAGTGATTCCGTGCTCCTCATTAAATTTAAGTTGCAAGGAGCGGCGGCGCTCGGTCTCGTCGATGGTACGCTGCATTGATTCGGTTATTTTATCGGCATACATGATGACAATACCATTTAGGTTGCGTGCAGCACGCCCGGCAGTTTGAGTGAGTGAACGGTGAGAGCGCAGGAAACCTTCCTTGTCGGCATCGATAATGGCAACAAGAGAAACTTCAGGGAGGTCGAGACCTTCACGCAGCAAGTTTACGCCCACAAGTACATCGACCACCCCGGCGCGGAGGTCATCGATAATCTGAATACGATCCATGGTTTCAACATCGCTGTGAATGTAAGCGCACTTGATATTTAGTTTCGCAAGATAAGCAGTAAGCTCCTCAGCCATACGCTTTGTAAGCGTGGTGACGAGGGTGCGCTCACGGAAGTCGATACGTTTCTGAATTTCTTCGATAAGGTCGTCGATCTGCCCTTTTGATGGGCGGACTACGATAACCGGGTCGAGCAGACCGGTAGGGCGGATAATCTGCTCTGTCACAACGCCCTCGCTCTTGGCAAGCTCATAGTCGGCAGGAGTAGCGCTCACATAGATAATCTGGTGTGTTAGAGCCTCAAATTCCTCAAACTTTAGCGGACGGTTGTCGGCAGCTGCTTGAAGGCGGAAGCCGTAATTAACGAGATTAGCCTTTCGAGCCTGGTCACCGCCATACATGGCATGTATCTGTGGCACAGTCACGTGGCTTTCGTCGATTATAGTGAGGAAATCATTCGGGAAGTAGTCGAGAAGACAGAATGGGCGCATACCTGGCTTGCGGCCGTCGAAGTAGCGCGAGTAGTTCTCAATGCCCGAGCAGTAACCCACTTCACGAATCATTTCAATGTCGTAGGTAACGCGCTCACGCAGTCGATTAGCCTCGGCAGGGCGACCTTCACGGTAGAACATATCCACCTCGTTGCCGAGGTCGAGTTCAATCTGCTTAATAGCCTCAGCCATGCGTTCTTTAGAGGTGACAAATATGTTGGCAGGGAAAATCTTAAACTCTTCAACCGATTGTTGAGGGATTTGCGAAATAGGGTCGAGAATCTGAATAGATTCGATTTCATTGCCCCAGAAGATTACGCGAATCATAATCTCCTCATAGGCAAGATAAACATCGACGGTATCACCTTTTACGCGGAAATTGCCTCGTTCGAGTTTGATTTCATTACGTGAGTAAAGGGCATCGACGAGGGTACGAAGGAACTTGTCGCGACCTATGTTTTGCCCCACTGAGATTGTTGTGACATTGTCGCCGAAATCTTCGGGATTACCCATACCGTAGAGACATGAAACCGAAGACACCACCACAATGTCGCGACGTCCTGAGAGCAAATCGG
>CALZFJ010000215.1 GCA_945645715.1 uncultured Prevotellaceae bacterium
TTGTTTCCTTCCCAGCCATATTGCGGAAATTCCTGTGCTATGCGGCGCATGTATTCGTCGCGGTGCGTCTTGGCAAGCACCGATGCTGCGGCAATGCTCATCATTTTGCCGTCGCCCTTCACTATGCAGGTGTGGGGAATGTTGGGGTAGGGGATAAAGCGGTTGCCGTCGATGAGCAGTGCCTCGGGGCGGATTGTCAGGCGGTCGATGGCACGGTGCATTGCGGTGAATGAAGCACGGAGAATGTTGATTTCGTCAATCTCCTGTGGCGACACAAATTCTACAGCCCATGCAAGGGCTTCGCGCTCGATGATAGGTCGGAGCGTGTCGCGCTGACGCTCGGTGAGCTGCTTGGAGTCGTTAAGGAGGTCGTTGGAGAAATCGGGGGGAAGGATAACTGCGGCGGCAGTTACCGGACCGGCAAGGCATCCGCGGCCGGCTTCGTCGCAACCGGCTTCAATGCGACCTTTGATTAGATATTGCTGGAGCATGGTTTTTGAGTTTTTTTATTTGTGCGACCATAATCGCGTATCTACGACACGCTATTGCTTATTTTTTTTCGCTACCCCACACAGCCGGTACCTCCGGCACCGACTGTGTGGGGCTAACCATTATCGCGTACCTCCGGCACGCTGCTCGCTCCGCTCGCGAATGGAGCGGCGTGGGTTGGAGAGATTGATGGAGAGATGTGGATTAGTAGCGGCGGGAGATGATGTAGCTGAAAATCATGCGGAATGCATCGAGCGACTCGGAGTGCGGCAACCGTGAGATAATTTCGTCGGCTTGCTGCTTGAGCTGTTCCATGCGAGCGTAGGCGTAATCGATTCCGCCCTGTTCCTTGGCATACTCTATGAGAGTGGCGATGTCGCTCGGTTCAAGAATATCCTTGTGGCTAAGCTCCACCATCTCGCTGTGTCGCGGAGCGTCGGTCTTAGAGAGGGCATAGATGAGCGGTAAGGTCATTTTACCCTCGCGGAGGTCGTTTCCGGTAGGCTTGCCCACCTCCTTATTGTCGAAGTAGTCGAAGATGTCGTCTTTAATCTGGAAGCAGATGCCCAGGAGCTCGGCATAAGCCATGAGGTCGCGCAACTGGTCTTCGGGAGCACCGGCGGCATAACCACCCACCTGCACACAGCTGCAGAAGAGAGAAGCCGTCTTTTTGCGAATGATGTTGATGTAGGTTTCCTCATCGACGCTACGGCTGCGGGCGTTGTCGATTTGCTCTATTTCGCCAAGCGAAAGGGCGCGTCCGAGGCTCGACATAGCGGTGATAACGCGGAAATCCTTAGTAAACTCGGCACAGTGAAGTGCACCGCTCACGAAGAAGTCACCCACAAGCACGGCGATGTGATTGTCCCACACACGGTTGATAGTGGGGAGCCCGCGACGTTCGCGCGACTCATCGATAACGTCGTCGTGAATGAGAGAAGCATTGTGGAGCAGCTCGATAGCTGCGCCGGCATATAGAACGGGCTTAGAAGCTTCGCCGAAGTATTTTCCGCTGAGAATCACCAGAATAGGACGAATCTGCTTGCCTTTGGCACGCAGAAAATTTTGCACCACCTGCTGCATAAGCGGGCTGGAACTTCTGAGAGTGTCCTCGATGATGTCATTTAGAGCCGAGAGCTCAGCAGAAATATTATTCTGAATGTCGTTGATTGTAACCATTCCTTACGTTTGAGTTACAAAATTAATAATAAATCTGCATTTGCTCAAACTTTAATCTGAAATTTGTAAAATATAGCGTAATTCTGCCTATATATGAGCTGTTATTTACAAATTTTTTCAATGATTCTGAATGAAAAAGCAGGCAGAGAGAGCCAGTAAAAGAACGATGGTATAGGAAACAGCCCACCACTTGAAAGGCGTGATGTGGCGGCGAGAGCGCAGCTCGCCGATTACCACTAAAGCGAGTGGAACCAGAGTGGGAATGAAGGGCATTACATATCGCGACACCGAGCCGCCGAAAAGGTAGGCCGGAATGAGCCAGCAGACTGCAGCCCATAGTGCCCAAAGCCGGAGTGGGGCTGACTTTCTCCACCACAGCCAGATGAAGTAGAACAGGATTATGCCGCCGATGGCATACCATGGCCAGGCTATGTGGTTGAGTGCCTGAGAGTAGCCGAACTCGGTGTCGCGCTTGAAGTTCCAGGGGAACGGCACGGCATATTGCACGGCGGCAGTAGCCGGGAGAAGAGCTATGCGCTGATAGATGGGGCGGTTATAGTAGTCGCCGAGGAGGGATTTGTAGCCGTCGTAGCGGCTGTCGTCGCCGAGATAAGATTCAGGCATGGAGCCGGAGCCGGAGACGATGTTGGAGTGCTTCTCGGTACCGGTGTGCGACAGGTAGCCACCGCCTGCGACGCAGGCGAAGATGCACACAGCGGCACCGGCGGCATGGAGAATGCGCTTGCGGGTGAATTGCAGTGGCAAGAACATTATCAAGCCGAGAGCGATGAAGTGAAGGGCGTGGCTGCGCACCAGTGCCGTGAGAATGCAGCCCGCAACGAACGACACAATGTGCCTTGCCGAGATGCGCTTGCGAAGATAGAAGTGGGCGAGCGGAATGGCGATGAGGAGGAAAGCCACGTAGATGAGCGGTTCTTTGAGCAGCACCATGCCTTGCCCTGTGAAGTGGCACACGGCGGCAGTGAGAGCCATGGCAAGAGCCGATGAAGGCTCGCTATGGCGCAGGAGTATCGATGCAAGGCGTCCGCTGAGCGAGATTGCCACGAGAGTGAGGAGCATACAGGCGGCGAGAGCCCATACGATGCTTTTCCCGAGCACGACCCATAGTGCGGCGGTGATTATGGGAATGCCGAGGAAGTCGCCGAAAGCGGCTGGGAAATCGCCCTCCAGGAGATATTCGGCGCAGGTGAAATAGCGCAGTGAGTCGGAGTTGAGGAGAACCGGTGCATCGAGTGTTCCACCGAGCACCGAGGTGAAATAGTAGGTGTTGAGGGTAATTCCGAGAGCCATCACCATTGCGGTAATCGACAGTACCCACTCACCGGCTCGGGAGCCGTGGAGCAAGTGCCGGTGAATGGCAATAGCTATGGCGGCAGCCACAGGGAGGGATAGAGAAAGCTGCAATCCGCCGGCAGAACCGCAAAGGGCGAAAGCGGCTATGGCGACAGCCACTGAGGCAGCCGATTGAAAAAGGTGCAGTATGCGGGGTTTCATTATCGTCATAGGGTTAGGTTGTGCGAAGATACAGTTTTTTTTGGAGAAATGGAGGAGATTTGGAGAAAAATATGTGAAAGAAATGAGTGAGAGGGGTGTGGAATGAGGGAAAAATGTGTAAATTTGCAGTATTATGATACTGAAAGATATTTCAATACTGAATTATAAGAATATAGCAGAGGCTGCACTGGAGTTTTCGCCCAAAATCAATTGTTTCACTGGAAATAATGGTATGGGCAAGACTAATCTGCTCGATGCCATCTACTATCTGAGCTTCTGCAAGAGCTGCGTGAGCCGTGGCGGCGACTCGGTGGTGATAAGGCACGATGCCGAGATGATGCTGCTTCAGGGCAGCTATGAGCGCCGTGGCGAGGAGGAGAAGATTTCGATAGGGCTGCAGCGCGGCAAGCGCAAGGTGGCGAAGCGCAACGGGAAGGAGTACCAGCTTCTGAGCCGCCATATAGGGCTTCTGCCGCTTGTGATGGTGTCGCCGATGGATACTGAGCTGATACGCGGCTCGGGCGATGACCGCCGCCGGCTTATCAACCAGATTATCTCGCAGAGCGACCGCAACTATCTTGATGCGCTGATACGCTATGCCAAGGCTCTCGAAAACCGCAATGCGATGCTGAAGCGCGGAGTGCGCGACTCGATTCTGTTTGAGTCGGTTGAGGAGCAGCTGTGCACTTCGGCAAGCTATATCCATGGTGTCCGCCGGAATTGGATAGAGGAGTTCACGCCCATTTTCATGGATTATTATCACGCTATCACCGATGGCGAGGAGGCTGTGAGCCTGGAGTATCGCAGTCACTTGAATGAGATGCCGATGTCGCAGAATCTGGGTGAGACCCGCGATGTAGATGCCGCAGTGGGATTTACCACGCGCGGTGTGCATCGCGATGATATAGAGCTGATGCTTGGCGACTATGCGATGCGAAAAACGGGTTCGCAGGGACAGTGCAAGACCTACACTATCGCGCTGCGATTGGCTCAATTTGACTTCTTGAAGAAGACGTGCGGCATCACGCCGCTGCTTCTACTCGATGATATCTTCGACAAGCTCGATGCCCGACGTGTGCGCAACATCATCGATGTGGTGAGCGGTAACCGTGGTGAGGGTTTCGGTCAGATTTTCATTACCGACACTAACCGCACGCACCTCGACGAGATTATTGGCAGTGTGGGGAGCGACTATCGCATCTTCCATGTGGAGGAGGGTGCTATCGGGTGAGAGCTTGTGCTAATGTGACTAATATGGCAAATGGATTATGAAGAG
>CALZFJ010000216.1 GCA_945645715.1 uncultured Prevotellaceae bacterium
CACGGCGATGTCGCATGGAAGTCCGTTCTTGAAGAAACGCTCCACCGGCAAGTGGTTGATGATGTAGAAATCATCGTTGAAATACACAAAGTGCTCGCTCAGACCGGGAATGCGATGCATATACCTCTCTATCACCACCGAATTGAAGGTAGGGAGGAACTCCGCGGGAATGAAATCGGCGTGGCGCACTATGTGGAGCTTGGGATTGGAGGTATCAAGCCACTCGGGCGTGCGTCCGTTCACTATGAAGTGAATCTTGCGCACCCAGGGAGCAAACTTCTCCACACCGCGGAACCAGTAGCGCAAGAAGCCGTTGTCTCTGAAGCGGGCTTCCGACACTCCGTTGCGGGTGTTGTGCTTGTCGTAGCGGTAACGGGAGAACTCCTCCAGCCACTCAGGGTCGTTCATATCCACCCATGTTATTACGAAATCTATATCCATGCGTCGTTGTTGTTGCTGTCTTGGTTATTAAAAAAAGCCATCTGGTCACTGCCCGCTGCCGTAGATGGCGTGCTTGAAGCGGTTGTGCGTCCACAAGTAAAGCTCGGGGTGCTCCCTTATCTCGGCTTCAAGCCGCTGATAGTAGAGCCGCGTCAGCTCAAAGTCGGGCAGCGATTTAGGTTCGGGGTGCAGAATGCTGAATCGGCACTCATAGTAGCCTCGCTTCACACGCTTCATTCCCACAAAAGCCGCCTCATACCCGAAGTGCTTGGTGAGCTTCTCGGTGCCGGTGAGCACCGGTGTGGAGTGATTGAGGAAGGGAATAAAGTGCTTCGAATCACCATATTTAGGCGACTGGTCGGCAATGTATCCCATTGTGCAGGGGCGGTTCTCATGTGCCACCGAGGCTATGAATCGCGCCGTCTTATACATATCCACGTTCACGTGCCCGAATCGGCCTCGCATCTTCCGCATGAGCCTGTCGGTGGCATCATTGTGCAATTTGTGAAACACGTGAGCCTCAATGGGATTGTTCTCGAGCACCAGCCCCATCGATGCCAGCCACTCCCAGTTGCCATAATGACCTATGAAAACCGACACCGATTTTCCCTGAGCCGTGAGATTGTTTATAAGGTCGATATTCACGAATTTCATGTGGCGCATCATCTTCTCGGGTGAGATTGTAAGGAGCTTGAAACTCTCGAGAATCACGTCGATAAAGGAGTGATAGAAACGCTTCTCAATCGCTACTATCTCCTGCCCGCTTTTCTCGGGGAACGACTCCACAAGGTTCTTGCGCACCACGCGGCGGCGATAGCGCACCACGTAATAGAGCGGAAAATAGATGATATCCGACAGCATGTGGAGCACACCGAAGGGAATGAGCGACACCATCCACACCGCCGAGAGGAGTATATAATAATTCAGGCTGCACACCATCGACTTAATGCTGCGGTGGGAGCGGTGCTGAGAGGTGCTATTGTTAGGTTTACTCATATCGACGCTATTAATATTCACGCAAAAGTAATAAAATTTTCTTAATGTAGTCAAGAAACCCGCTATTCGTTGCGGCCGGTGATGATTTTCTTGATTTCGTGTAGCTTGTTGAGGGCTTCCATCGGGGTGAGGTTGTTGATGTCGGCATGCAGAATCTCATCGCGCACCTGGCACAGCACGGGGTCGTCGAGCTGGAAGAACGATAGCTGCACTCCACCCTCCTGCTTCGGGGTCACCTGCGGAGTGGTGGCGTCGCTGCGGTGGTTGGCTTCGAGCTGTTTGAGCACCTCATTGGCACGCTTCACGATTGAAGGAGGCATTCCGGCGATTTTCGCCACATGTATGCCGAAACTGTGTTCGCTGCCGCCCTTCACGAGCTTGCGCACAAACACCACCTTGCCGTTGATTTCCTTTACCGACACGTTGTAATTGGCAATGCGCTTATATGTGTTCTCCATTTCGTTCAGCTCATGGTAGTGAGTGGCAAAGAGCGTCTTGGCGTGCGCCTTGGGGTTCTCGTGAATGTATTCCACAATCGACCATGCAATTGAGATGCCGTCGTAGGTGCTCGTGCCGCGACCAAGCTCATCAAATAGGATAAGGCTGCGCGGGCTGATATTGTTGAGGATTGAAGCCGCCTCGGTCATCTCTACCATAAATGTGGATTCACCGAGCGAAATGTTGTCGCTGGCACCCACGCGGGTGAAAATCTTATCGACAACGCCTATTTTCGCGCTCTCAGCTGGCACAAACGAGCCGATCTGTGCCATGAGTGTGATGAGGGCAGTCTGGCGCAGCAGAGCCGATTTTCCCGCCATATTGGGGCCCGTAATCATGATAATCTGCTGGCTGTCGTTGCCAAGGTGAATGCTGTTGCTCACATACCGCTCCCCCAGTGGCAACTGCCGTTCAATCACGGGGTGACGACCCTCCACGATGTCGATGTCGAGAGAATCGTCGAGCACCGGGCGGTTATAGTGGTTCTCGATTGCCACGCGCGTGAATGCGCTGAGGCAGTCGAGGCGGGCAATCAGGTTGGAATCGAGCTGAATGGCAGGGATATACTCGCTCACGGCGTTCACAAGCTCATTAAACAGCTGCTGCTCGAGCACCTGAATGCGATCTTCTGCACCGATAATCTTCTCCTCATAGTCCTTCAGCTCCTGAGTCACATAGCGCTCGGCGCTCACAAGCGTCTGCTTGCGAATCCACTCCTGCGGCACCTTCTCCTTGTGGGTGTTGCGCACCTCAATGTAGTAGCCAAACACATTGTTAAAACCGATTTTCAGGCTCGGAATGCCCGTGATTTCGCTCTCGCGCTGCTGCATCTTCATGAGATAGTCCTTGCTCGAGTGGGCGATGCTTCGAAGCTCGTCGAGCTCGCTGTTCACGCCGTCGCGAATCACGTTGCCACGCTGAATCTGATTAGGGGCATCAGGATTTATTTCGCGCTCTATGCGGTCGCGGATTATGCTGCACGGATTAAGTTGCTCGCCAATGCGGCGCAACACCTCATTTCCCGAGGTGGAGCAAAGCTCCTTGACCGGGGCAATAGCCACAAGCGAATTTTTCAGCTGCACAAGTTCGCGCGGAGTGATGCGGCACACAGCCACCTTCGAGATGAGGCGTTCGAGGTCGCCAATCAGTTCAAGTTGCTGCTTCAGCAGCTCACGCCCCTCGGTGTCGCGGAAGAAGTGCTCCACCACATCGAGGCGGCTATTGATTTGTGGCACATCCTTCAGCGGGAAGAGCAGCCAGCGGCGCAGCAGTCGGGCACCCATCGGGGATAGAGTGCGGTCGATTACCGAAAGCAGGCTCTTGCCGTCGTCGCACATTGAGTCGAGAAGCTCGAGGTTGCGCACGGTGAACTTGTCGAGGCGCACATACCGCTCCTCCTCGATGCGCGATAGTGCAGTGATATGCCCTATGTGGGTGTGCTGGGTGATGTCGAGATAGCACAGAATAGCTCCCGATGCCACAATGGCACTGTGCATGGAGGCGATGCCGAAGCCTTTGAGGTTACGGGTCTCGAAGTGCTTGAGCAGACGGTCGGTTGCCGATTCCTCGGTGAAAATCCAGTCCTCAAGCTCAAAAGTGAGATACCGTGAAGTGAAAGTGTCGTTGAACTGCTGGCGGAAACTGCGCTCTATCAGCACCTCCTTGGGCGCAAAATTGCCCAGTAGCTTATCCACATAGTCGGCAGTGCCTTCGGCAGTGAGAAACTCGCCGGTGCTGATGTCGAGAAACGCCACGCCCACCGCCTTCTTGCCGAAGTGCACGGCAGCGAGGAAATTGTTCTCGCGGTGATTGAGGATGTTGTCGTTGATTGATACGCCCGGGGTGACAAGCTCGGTTATGCCGCGCTTCACCAGCTTCTTGGTGAGCTTGGGGTCTTCGAGCTGCTCGCAAATAGCCACACGCTTGCCTGCACGCACGAGTTTGGGCAGATAGGTGTCGAGAGCATGGTGGGGGAAGCCGGCGAGCTCCACCGACTGCGCCACGCCATTGGCACGGCGGGTGAGGGTGATGCCCAGAATCTCCGAGGCAGTAATAGCATCGGAGGAAAACGTCTCATAGAAGTCGCCCACGCGGAAAAGCAGCACAGCATCGGGGTGCTTTGCTTTCATCTCGAAGTATTGCTTCATCAGTGGGGTCTCAACGATTTCCTTTGCCATAGTGCGATTGTGTAGAAAATTAGTAAGTGCCTCCGGGCTCAACAGCCGGCATAATCAAGGCAAAATTACAAAAATTTGCGCAAAACGCGAGCAGAGCACCCGAAATTTATTTCCCGATGCCCTGCAAAAACGTGCAAAAGTCTTTCCTATGCCTCAAGTCTTAGGGTTTGAACTGGAAGGGGCAGTTGCGGAGGTAGGGATAGCCGTCGTTTTTATTGGTGTCGATTATCCAATCGTGTGTGAAGTCGAAGTTCTCATATATCTCCTTCTTGCTACGGTTGGCTTCCTTGAACGATTTGGCACACCAGCCCTTGCCTGAGCCTTCCACGTAGTAAAGGTTGT
>CALZFJ010000217.1 GCA_945645715.1 uncultured Prevotellaceae bacterium
TTGTTCTGAAAATTATTGAAGTTTAACCCCCTGTCGAAAAACGGGGAGTACTATACACTTCTGTGTTTGATGCGTGATATATTGTCATTTTGGAAACACTCCTTTCTCCTCCATATATTCAGCGAGGTCGTCCATTAGGTATCGGGAACTGAATGTGTGTAGCACATCATATGAAGGGATGATGTAGTTGTCGAGAATACCCGATCCCTTCAGTCTGCTATACACCTCATTTTGCGACAAATTCAGCCTTAAAGCCAAGCCGCTTATGCAAAATGCGACAAATTCCAAGATGTTCTTGTTCATAAAATAACAATTATTTTTGCAAATATAGCAATTTTTGGAGAGGGAATCAACGGAGGGGTGGAAAAACTCAATCAAAAAAAGGAAGCCTCCGCGGAATTGGCGGAGGCTTTTTTGTATCTGGTGCCACACGGGGTGGCAGGGAATTATTCGGCGTAATATACGGTGACGGTCTTCACGCGGAGCTGCACGCCACCCGATGACTGTGCGTAGGCGTTGGTGATGAGAAGCTCTGCACCCGAGAAGCCGCTGAAGGTCACTGTAGTGCCCGATACCGACGGATTCACTGTAGTGCTTCCGCTCTTGCCGTTGAGAGTGTCATTACCCACATAGTCAGTGCCATTATAGCTGTCGCAGGTGAGTTTCACGCCGGTGATGGTCTTGCCCGAAGCCTTCACGTTGAGGGTGTTGTTGGCATACATGCGCACACCACCGGTTTTGGTATAGAATTTCGGAGCATTAGTAGTGTTTGCGCCACTTCCGAAAGTGAGCACTGTGCCGTCGCTCATGTTCACATCTGTTACGGCAGTGGCGTCGGCATAGCCCAGTGTGCTGAGGTCAAGAGTGGTGCTGTTGCCTGAGATGTCGCCACCGCCGGGGTTGTCGCCGCCACCGGTGCTGCCACCGCCACCGGTGCTGCCACCACCTTCTCCTAATACAACATCATCTACGCACCATGTAGCATAGTTTGCATCAGTGCTTGCTGCATATTGGAAACCGATATATATGATTCCTGAATAGCTGCTTAGGTCGATATCACCCGATTCTACCCAATCGCTGTAACCTGATGCAGGTGCAGTAGCCCACTTGCAGTTAAGTTCAGTGCGTGTAGCCGTAGCAGGATCGGCTGATGTGAGCACAAACACCTTCATTGTGGTGGTTGTAGAACCATATCCGTTTACCTGAGTGCGGAATGAGAGTTTCTTAGTTGTAACACCATCCATGTTGATGGCCGGAGTGATCAACCATGAATCGAATGGAGCGGTACCCTTATATCCGGTCATTGCAGCATAATAGTTATTGTTGAATGATGGAGTGTACCACTTCTTGTCTCCTTTAAGCTGAACATTGCCCCAATTTGCCGGAACTGAGCCACCCTCAAATCCTTCGTTGATTGCAGTCACCGCATCACTGCTTGGCTGGTCGCCACCGCCAGGATTGTCACCTCCACCTGTACCGTTAATTGATACGACGTAAGCTTGACCTTTACCCACAGTCTCTGGGGTGTTGCCCTTATAGTTTACAACTTTACCATAAATTAAAACATTATCACCAACTTTAATCTGGTCAACTGAAGTGAATTTCTTGTTGCCCGGACCATACACCTGGAAGGCCTTGAACGTTTTCTCATTGTTGCCATCATCTACGATGTCGAATGTCATGTTGCCGTATGAGCTTATGGTAGATTCTGTGGTTGAGTTGTTCGACACGCGACCCTTCACATATACCGCTGCACTTGACTCTGTGTCGGCGCCAAGTGTGTTGATAAACTCAAGCACGCCAGCCACATTGTAGGGGTTGGCTTCAGTGCCATCGCCCTGTGCCTCCGAAGAGCCACCGCCGTCGCCGAGTACAAACTCATCGTAGCCACCGCTGTTGCCAATCAAGCCGTTAGCGCCCATGTAGGGAGCGAATTTACCCTTGAGGGCAATCTTGGTACCGAGGAGTGCCTTGTGAGCCTCGTCCTGGAGGTTGGCTGCTGAGCGGAGCTGTGAGCCTTGCGGCAAACTGAGCACGATACACTTAGTCACGTCCTTCACGTCGGCTGCGTCAGCGATGACGAGGGTGTTGGCGAGAGTAGTGGGAGCGGTAAACTCGATGTCGGCGCTCGACTTGATTTCGGTCACTTCGGGAGCAACTGCACCCACAATGTAACCGCTCACCCATGCAGTCTTCTCCGAGCCTTGCTTCTCGATGGCTTCAGCCACGGTGTAAGGGTCAGCCTTGCTACCTTTGATGCTGGTGTCGAAGCCTATGCAGTCGTCAACGTCGCGAAGCAGAAGCTGCCATGCGCCACTGTAGTAGCTGAGAATACCCACCACGCTACCTACGCCAAGCGGAAGAATGTCGCTCTTGAAGTTGGCATAGTTGCTGTTGCGCACGATGATGGTGTTGCCCGAATCCTCGTCCTTGAGGTTGCGGCTTGTAGATGACTCGCTCTCCGAGAAAGTGGTCTTTCCGTCGGCCTCAACAAACGAAACGCCGTCGAAGCGCACGAGCTGGCTCTGCATCTTGCGGATTCCGTCGGGAGTAGTGGGAAGCTCTGCCATCTTCACGCTGATGGTGTCGATTTCGGCTGCATTGGGAAGTCCGTTAAGCTCGGCAGCCTCCTGGAACATTGCCAAGGGCAAGAAAGTAGCTTGCCAGCCGTAGGTGTCGCTGTAGTCGGGATAACCGAGCTGCTGCAAGGTGTTGTACTTACCGATAAACAAGCCTGTCACCGGAAGGACAATCTCCTGACCGATGCGGTAGGTGTTGTAGAGGCTGTTGCCGTTGATTGAGATGGTGATGGCAGCAGTCTCGTCTTGGATAACGAGGTTCTTGTAGATGTTGCCCGACTCGTCGGAGCTAACCACGCGGCCTTTGATTACCACGCTGTCGCCGGCCTCAGTCAGCTTGATTGTGTCGATATAATTCTTGTCCTCTTTCCAGTATTTTGTCTTCAGGTCGAGGATAGTGGTGTTCACCTTGTCGATGTGTGCTGCATGTGGAATCATCATCGGCGGACGGTCGAAATCGTCGTTGCAACTTGCCACCATTCCAATTGCCATGAGCAGCAGGAGATTGAGATATAGCTTAAACTGTCGCATAATCATTATTATTGTAGTTTGTTATTGTTTTTAATCTTGTGAAAAAAGAGAATTTAGAATTTCAAGCCCACGTTGAAATACACCTTGATGCCCTGGGCATAGTAGTATTTGTTGGGGAACTTGGTGGTGGTATAGTTTGTGTAGTCGAAACGCCCCTGCTGATAACCGCCGGTCTGTATCTTGCGGTTATTGAGGATGTTGTTCACATTGAGGTTGAGGTTGAGCGATAGCTTGCGGTTGAGATACACCACCTTGCCGATGCTTGCGTTGAGCACGAAAGCGTCGTTAAGCTTCTCCTGACGGGTGATTTCGTCGATTTTTGCGTTAAGCTCTTCCTCGCTGCTGCAAATCTTCCACAGGTCGGGCATTGCCTCGTGGCGAATTGGCGAGAGCGACACATAGGCGTCGCCCATCCACGAGCCGTTCACGTTGAAGTACCAGTTGTGAGGTGCAGCCCAGTCGATAGCGAGGTTGTAGGCCTGTTGCGGTGTTCCGCCCACGTAGTAGTTCTCGAGATATACGATTTGGGTCACATCTTCAGCCATACCGTTCTCGTAGCTGCGTGTACCGGTTGGGCGGTTCTTGTATTGGTAGCGCGAATAGGTTCCGGCAGCCGAAACGGTTACCGATGGGAGCACTTTCACTGCCAAGCCCAGCTCAACGCCCTTGTAGGTGCGGTTCACGCCGGTGAGCACGTAGTTCATGAAGGTGGAGTATTGGTCGTCGTAGAACGAGGTGCGTTCGGTCATGTCGTACATATTGGTCCAGAAACCGGTGATGCTACCTTTCACGCGGCGATAGTTGAATGTGTAGCTCACGTCGCCCGAGAGCACGCGGCCGCTCTTCAATCCGGTGATCACGTCGTCCTTGATACGCGGCGACACGTAAGCCTGGTCGAAGATAGGAGCCATTGTGCCGTAGGAGCCGTGGAAAGTGAAGCTGTTGCGTCCGTCGAGCTTGTAGGTGGCACCCACCTTCACCATTCCGTTGTCGAAGCGGTGAGTTTCGCCCTTGCCGTAGGAGTTGTGCGGGGCACGGCCGTTGCGCATCTTACCGTCGCGCTGGAATTGCGTGTAGCTCACCTTCAAGCCGTAGTTGAAGTCCCAGTGGCGCAGATTTATGATGTTCTGGAGCCATGCGTTCACGCTGTAGGAGTTCACGTTGTAGTCATATCCGAAGCGGTCGCCTTCCACCACCTTGCGGCTGGGGTTGTTGAGGTCGTTCTGGAGGAGTTCGGGATTCTCGGGATAGTCGCGCTCCGAGAATTGGTCGATGTCGGTCCAGTATGAGCCTCCAAGGAGGTCCTTGATGGTCTTGTAGTAGGAAG
>CALZFJ010000218.1 GCA_945645715.1 uncultured Prevotellaceae bacterium
AAATTATCGTTACCGAGACCGGTAAGGACCGCATCACTGAGGCTGTGCGTATCATTCGCGGTAACATCGAGTATATGGTGAAAAGCAAGAACGGTGAGGGAATTGTAATTCAGATGACTTCTACCGTGCCTCACGAGGGTAAATCGTTTGTATCGGTAAACCTCGCCCTCTCTTTCGCCCACGCCGGAAAGCGCGTGATTGCCATCGACCTCGACCTCCGCAAGGGTAACTTCTCGAAGTATCTTGGAGGACGCAAGCGCAATATGGGAATTGGTGCATATCTTTCGGGACGCATTGAAGGCCTTGATGAAGTTATCACAAAGGGCACTATCCACAAGAATCTCGACACTATCTCAGTGGGTGCGTTGCCTCCCAACCCGAGCGACTTGCTCATGAGCGAGCGCTTTGAGCAGATGATTGCCGAGCTGCGTCGTCGCTACGACATCATCTTCCTCGACACTGTGCCTTACACCGTGATTGCCGATGCTTCTATTGTGCAACGTGTGGCTGATATCACACTCTACGTAATCCGCGACGGCATTATTGACAAGCGTTACATCTACGACCTCGACCGTATGTATCGCAACAAGACCTTCAAGAACCTTGCGATCCTGCTTAACGACATAAAAGTAGATAGCAAGCGCTATGGCTATGGCACTTACGGTTATGGCTACGGTTACGGTGGTGGCAACTACGGCTATGGCTACGTGGAGGGCGAAGGCAAAAAGAAGAAGAAACGCTTCTTGTTCTTCTAAAGCAAAGAACTGATTGCTCAGACCGATGAAGCAGCAAAGCTTCTGAGGTGTGGGTAGATAATATTACGGAAACTCAAGGGTGCGTCGGTTTCAACGATTGATGCACCCTTCTTTTAATATATATATATTGGGATTTTTGGGTATAAACAGATAAGATTTTGGGAATTATGACTATCGACAGCAATAGAATACTCATTCTCGATGGTGCAATGGGTACTATGATACAGCGTGAAGGTCTCACCGAGGCCGATTTTCGCGGAGATAAGTTTGAAAACTGGTGCTGTGAACTGCGTGGCTGCAACGACTTGCTCGTGCTCACACGCCCGAGGGTTATCGAAGGCATTCACCGTGCCTATCTCGATGCCGGTGCCGATATTATCGAGACCGACTCTTTCAATGCCAATGCCATTTCACTTGCCGACTACCATCTTGAAGCCTATGCCGCTGAAATCAATCTTGCAGCCGCCCGGCTTGCACGCCGCGCAGCCGACGAGTGGAGCCGTGAGCATGACGGCGCATTGCGCTATGTGGCTGGCAGCGTGGGCCCCACAAACCGCAGCCTGTCGATGTCGCCTTCGGTCGATGACCCTGCCGCCCGTGCTATCACGTGGAAGCAGCTCACCGATGCCTATTTCACCCAGATTTCGGCTCTGATTGAGGGTGGTGTTGATTGCCTGTTGATAGAAACCGTATTCGACACACTGAATGCCAAGGCTGCTCTATGGGCTGCCGATGAGGCTATGCGCTCACTTGGGATGAAGGTGCCTGTGATGCTCTCGGTGACGCTTACCGAGAGCGGTCGCACGCTCAGCGGACAGACAATAGAGGCTATGCTTGCCAGTGTGGCTCACGCTCCTCTCATGAGCGTGGGGCTTATCTGCGGATTTGGTGCTGAGGGTATGCTCCCGTGGATTGAGCAGCTTGCAGCCGCTACTACGCTGCCGCTGAGCGTATATCCCAATGCCGGTCTGCCCAATGAGATGGGCTGCTACGACGAAACGCCCGACACTATGGTGGCTCATGTGCGCCCCATGCTTGAAAAACGCCTTGTGAACATCGTGGGTGGTTGCTGCGGCACCACTCCCGAGCATATTGCAGCCCTCGCCCTGTTTGCGCAAGCCTATCAGCCACGAGAATTCGCTCACGCGGCTCAAAATGGCGCATCCGAAGCCCACGAGGCAAAGACTGTGATGAAGCTCTCGGGCTATGAGTTGCGCGTGGTTACTCCCGAGGCTAATTTCCTCAATATCGGTGAGCGATGCAATGTGGCTGGAAGCCGCAAGTTCCTGCGCCTTATCAACGAGAAAAACTATGCCGAGGCAGTGGAAATTGCTCGCCGCCAAGTGCTCGACGGCGCCCAGGTGGTCGATGTGAATATGGACGATGCCATGCTCGATGCTCCAGTCGAAATGTCGCACTTCCTGCGCCTGCTTGCCGGAGAACCCGATGTGGCGCGTGTGCCGGTGATGATTGATTCCTCAAACTGGGACGTGATTTGCTCCGGGCTCGAATGTCTGCAAGGCAAAGGCATAGTAAATTCCATCAGCCTTAAAGACGGTGAAGACGTTTTCTGCCGCAAGGCTGAATATGTGCGCCGCATGGGTGCTGCTGTGGTGGTGATGGCATTTGATGAGGAAGGGCAAGCCGACACCTTTGAGCGGAAGATTGCGGTGTGCCGCCGTGCCTACGACATTCTTGTGAATAAAGTCAATTTCAATCCCCAGGATATAATTTTCGACCCCAATGTGCTTACCGTAGCCACCGGTATTGCTGAGCATGGCAATTATGCAGCCGACTTTATCCGTGCCGTGGAGTGGATAAAGGAGAACTTGCCCGGTGCAAAGGTGAGTGGCGGTGTGAGCAACCTGTCATTTGCCTTCCGTGGCAACAATTTCGTGCGCGAGGCGATGCACTCTGCCTTCCTTTTCCATGCCATTGCCGTTGGTCTTGATATGGCTATTGTGAATGCCGGTGCACTGATGCCCTATGAGGATATTCCCGCCCAACTGCGCATTGCCATTGAAGATGTGATTTTCAACCGCGACGAGGAGGCTACCGACCGTCTGGTGGCTCTTGCCAACTCGCTGAAGCAGAGTGGGGCAACCGTGGCGGCTCACTCCGCAGCCGACGACCTTGCTGCGCTTCCCGCACACCAGCGGCTCAAGATGATGATTGTGCGCGGCATCACCGAGGGCATAGAGGCTGTACTCGATGAGTGCTACCGGATGGAAGGTTCGGCATTTGCTGTGATTGACGGACCGCTCATGGCCGGTATGGACCACGTGGGCAAACTCTTTGGCGAGGGCAAACTGTTCCTCCCTCAGGTGGTGAAGAGTGCCCGCACCATGAAGCAGGCTGTGGCGTGGCTCAATCCGCTCATCGAGGCCGACCGTCAGCGCCAGGGCGAGGCAAAGAAAGCCGGTCGCGCTGTGATTGCCACCGTGAAGGGCGATGTGCACGACATTGGCAAGAATATTGTGAGCGTGATTATGCGCTGCAATGGTTTTGAGGTAATCGACCTCGGTGTGATGGTGCCGTCAGAGACTATCATTGAGCGTACCGTTGCCGAGAATGTGGATATGGTGGTAGTGAGCGGCCTTATCACTCCTTCGCTCGAGGAGATGCGCCATCTTGCAGCTATGATGCAGAAGCGTGGACTTACGATTCCGCTGTTTGTGGGCGGTGCAACCACCTCTGAGCTGCACACTGCGGTGAAGATTGCACCCGAATACTCGGCACCGGTGGTATTTACGCGCGATGCAGCAACGCTCCCGGTGGTGGCGCAGCAACTTCTGAGCGACCGTGAGGCGTTTGTGGCTCAGTGGAACGAGCGTCAGCAGCAGGTACGCGATGCTCACTCGGCTGTGAAGCCCCGTCTATCCATTGAGGAAGCCCGCCGCCGTGCCCCCAAGCTCGATTATGCTCCTTGCGTCCCTGCAATGCCCGGCAAGCACCGTGTAAATGTGAATGTGGGTGATTTGCGTGAATATATCAACTGGATTCCCTTCTTTGCCGTGTGGAAGGTGCGTCGCGATAGCGACGAGGCTGCAAAGCTTCGTGCCGAGGCTGAAGCAATTCTGCACAATATGGCTGCCGAGGGCTGCAGTGCACGCTGCCTTGTGGGTTTGTGGGAAGCCCATTCGCAGGCCGACAGTATTGTGATAGGAGATGAGGTGATTCCCACTCCGCGACAGCAGGTGGAGAGTGCCGACGGAGTGCAGCTTGCTCTTAGCGACTTCGTGTCGCCCGAAGGCGACTATGTGGGTACGTTTGCAGCCACTGTCGATGACCAAATCCGCGCGATGATAGAGGCTGCACGCGCCGATGATTACCGCCTCATTCTGCTGCAATCCATCTCCGACCGCATCGTTGAGGCTGCTGCCGAGTGGCTTCACGAGCAAGTGCGGAAAAAATATTGGGGATACGCGCCCCAAGAGGCTGAGTATCCCCGAAATCTGCTTCGCAAGAGTTATCAAGGCATTCGTCCGGCAGCCGGATATCCGTCACTGCCCGACCAGAGGGTGATTTTCACCATCGACCGCATCATGCCGCTTTCAGAAATCGGCATTGCGCTCACCGAGAATGGAGCCATGAGTCCCGCCTCCAGCGTCAGCGGCATCATGATTTCCCACCCCTCCAGCCGCTACTTCATAGTTTGAT
>CALZFJ010000219.1 GCA_945645715.1 uncultured Prevotellaceae bacterium
CTGCTATAAAGAACCGCGATAAGCGTATTGCCGAACAAGATGCGCAAATAGAGCAAAACAAGGCTCAGCTTGAGCAGAAGGACAAGGCTTTAGTGGCTTCCGCTAAAGCGATGAAAGTGGCTGGAATGTCAATAGAACAGATTTCGGCAATCACAGGCTTGCCTGTCGGTGATATAGCGGCATTATAATTAGCATACAGCTCTCTAATACTCTGAGAGGGCAAAAGTTGTTTTCCTTGGACGATGCCCCTTGCTACGAACCTGTGGCAGGGGCTCTTATGGATAGGCTCTGCAGCTTTGGCTGACAAAAAGTTCCTGATCAAGCCAACTTCGTTTACAGGCTTTATAAAACCGGTGAGATATTAAAAATATGCAAAATGATTGTTATTGCAGGCTTGGTCTATGCTGTAGCGCCGAAAAAGTGTCACAAAAAGTGTCAAAATCCGTCACGGTTGCGGGGAATAGGGAAACAAAAAACGCTTAGCAGTGGGGCTGCTAAGCGTTTTCCTTTGCAAGTGGTGCCACCAGGAATCGAACCGGGGACACAAGGATTTTCAGTCCTTTGCTCTACCAACTGAGCTATGGCACCATTGTTGCTGTTTTGCGAGTGCAAAGGTAGTGCGAATTTTTGAATCCACCAAATTTTCGAACAAAAAAATTTCACTTTTTTGTATTTTCTTCAATTTTCCTCAATTTTGGGTGCTTATTGCCCTCTTGAATTGCAATTTTTGGCGCTTCCTCCCAATAAAAAAGCACTTACTCCGAATTGTTCTCACAGATTTTTTGTAACTTTACAATTAGGTTCAGCACATTTGTTTATGCCCGGCTTCAGGATTGAGGCTTGCTGAACTGAAATATTGTCAATTTTAAAAATATTTTGTCACTATGGATACAAAGAAGAAGATTGTGATTTCTACCGGTGCCGGTATGAGTGCCGAGAGTGGTATGGCTACTTATCGCGATGCCGGTGGTTTGTGGGACAACTATCCTGTGATGCAGGTGGCAAGTGCCGACGGCTTCCGCCGCGATCCTGCCCTCATTCACAGTTTTTACAGCAATCTTCGCCGCAAGCTGGTGGGTATTCAGCCTAATGCCGCCCATTATGGGCTGAAGGATCTTGAACAGTATTTCGATGTGAAAATCATCACCCAGAATGTAGATGACCTTCATGAGCGTGCCGGAAGCACGAGTGTGCTGCATCTTCATGGCGAGCTGATGAAGGTGCGCTCCATGACTCACCCCGAGCGTGTGTATGACCTCACCGGCGGCGATCTTGAGACTTCGCTCGCCACACGCGACCCGTATGGCGACCCAGTTCGCCCTCACATCGTTTTCTTCCAGGAAGATGTGCCTAATTTCTCGCCGGCAGTAGATCTGGTGGCTGAAGCCGATGTGTTTGTGGTTATCGGTACGTCGCTGGTGGTGTATCCGGCTGCGGCTCTCATCAACTATGTGCGCCGCGGTGTGCCAATCTACTACATCGACCCGCGCCCGGCGGCAGTGCCTCAGGGTGTGCACGTCATTGCCGAGAAAGCCACGGTGGGCGTGCCAATCCTCACCAAGCTCTTGCTGCAATCGTGTGAATAAAGGCTTTTTGGTGCGTATTTCGTAAATTTACCAACATTTTTTGCCCTTTTTGCCATATCAACTTGGGAAATAGGTGGAAAATCACTAACTTTGCACGAAATATACGTAAAACAACGCTTAAATATAATATACCCAAACTGCTTAGATGAAAGTAAAAATTCACCGCGAAGGTCTCAACATATTATTGGCATTGCTCGTAGTGTTGCTTGCAATCAATGTTCCGCTCTATCTCTGCCTTGAGAATAGGGTGGTGCCAATAGTCACTATATCCATCTCCACGATTTTCTACCTCTTGGTAGTGAATTTCTTCCGCAGCCCGCGTCGTCACTTCAAGGGTGACCCCGAGAATGCTGTGGTGGCATCGGTCGATGGTAAGGTGGTGGCACTTGAGGAAGTGTATGAAGACGAATATCTGCATCGCAATGTGATACAGCTTTCAATCTTTATGACGGTTTTCAATGTGCATGCCAACTGGACCCCGGTAGCCGGAGTGGTGAAGTATGTGAAGCACCATTCGGGTCGCTTCCTTGCAGCTTATCTGCCTAAGTCGAGCACCGAAAACGAGCGTTCTACCATCGTGATAGAGACAGCCGACGGCACCGAGATTCTTATGCGCCAGATTGCCGGAGCTATCGCACGCCGCATCGTCACCTATCCCGAAGCCGGTGAGCAGGTGTGCATCGATGAGCACATAGGCTTCATAAAGTTTGGCTCGCGTGTGGATATCTACCTGCCTCTCGATACTGAAATACTCGTGAAACTTGGCGACATCACCACCGGTGGCATCACACAAGTGGCACGCCTCAAAAAACAAAAATAATGAAACTCTTCACTGCAATTCGCAACAACATACCCAACAGCATCACTTGCCTTAATCTCGTGTCGGGCGCACTTGCTTGCATCTATGCCCTGCGCGGCAGCGAGGATTTCGGCGGAATTAGTGGATACCAGATTTCATTCATCATGATTGCCGCCGCAGCAGTGTTCGACTTCTGCGATGGCCTTGTAGCTCGATTGCTTCACGCTGTTTCGGCTATCGGCAAGGAGCTTGACTCGCTTTGCGATGCCGTGAGCTTCGGTCTTGCTCCTGCATTGCTCGTGTATAATTTCATGGCTACGATGAACCCCGGCGGCTGGCTGCACTATGTGACTCTCGCCATTGCCGTGTGTGGCGTGCTTAGGCTGGCACGCTTCAATGTAGATGCCACGCAGGCTACTTCGTTCCTCGGAATGCCTATTCCTGCCAATGCCATTTTCTGGATAGGCTATTGCAATATGCTCTATTCTCACCCCGAGAATTATTCTGTCGGGCTCGACGAATATCTGCTTGCTGCCCTTGTGATAGCAATCTCGCTGAGCATGGTGTGCACGCTGCGAATGTTCTCATTCAAATTCAAGAACTTTGCCTTTGCCGCCAACTGGCACCGCTACCTCCTCATCGTGGCAGCCATAGTGCTTGTGGCTGTGCAGGGCATGACAGGGCTGGCAAGCACCATTGCCTTCTACATTGTGCTCTCCATCTTCACACACAGCCGTACCAAGCGCGAGGGTTGATAGGTGTGTGCGTGGTCACTCTGCGTCACTAAGGTCGTTTGGCACGCTATTTGCAGTGATTGATTCAGAAAAGTAACTGAAACATTCTTCCTGACACACGAAACATGGAACTACTAATTCTCATCTTGCTCTTCATCATTCTCTATCCGCTTTTGCGTGTAGCATTCAGCATCTGGAGGCAAGTTCACCACATAAAGAAGCAATTCAGCGACATTCGCGAGCAATTCGATGAGGCCCGCAACTCCCAATATCGCAACACCTACTACGACGATGATGATGACGACGACGACGACTCGCGCTCGCGCCGCACACAGTATGTGCAAAGCATGGGCGAATACGTGGATTACGAGGAAATCGTGGAAGAGCGTAACACTATAGCCTACGACCCCGACATTCCCGTAGAGCCGCAAATCACCGATGCACACTATGAAGAAATCGACTAAAACAGCCCCGTACGCATCTCCGACAAATTAACTAAAATTTAATTACAACAATCGTGCAAAAACGGTATGTTTTGCAAAAAATGTGCAAATGATATTAATCAAGCACAAATTATGACTTGATCGTATTGTTTGTTTCGCGATCTGATATATATTTGTGATTAAATCAATCGCTTGACAGTGGTTTGTTAAAAAATCATATCATTTTGAAAGTAACAACTATGCTTACTCTTTTACGTTGTAATCTACTTTTAGTGGTGTCGTGTTTCCTCGCTTTGCCCGCAACGTCGCAGGTGAAGAGGGTGAATAATTGCAACCCAATGTCGAGAACCCAGGCTCCATACGGTGAGGTTGTCTATGAATACGACTACGTAGATGTGCAACCCCAGTTCCCGGGTGGCGACTGCGCCCTCACCAATTTCATCAATAGCACACGCGAATATCCCTACGAGGCATACAAGAAGAAAATCCAGGGCCGCGTGCTTTGCAGCTTCATCGTCAATCCCGACGGCACGGTGAGCCACATATCGGTGGTGCGTGGCGTGGATAGCGAGCTGAATCGCGAGGCAGTGCGTGTGATTAGCGAGATGCCTAAGTGGCATGCCGGGAAGCACAGCGGAAACAATGTGGCAGTGCGTTGTTTCCTTCCCATCGCCTTTAGGCTGTGACAGATAGCAAGAACGAATAATCGAATAACTTTTTCATAAGTAGCAGAAAAGCGTGTCCTGGTGCGGGCACGCTTTTTTGGTAGTTCGCCCGACATGGGCATAATCTAATGGGTGAAAGTCCCGAGCGCGCCCCGATA
>CALZFJ010000220.1 GCA_945645715.1 uncultured Prevotellaceae bacterium
CTTGCTGGGATTTGATTCCGATAATAAATCTTGTAGAGCAAAATTCGCGCTTGCTACATGAGTCGGACAATGGCAGAATCATGCTCGATGAAAAGTGCTGCACTCGCTTCAATATCGACCACAGCGGGAACTGCCGCTTCGTGGCACTGAACACCGACACACTCACCAGCTTTATTGCCGGGAAAGTGAAGCCCATGAAACAATCTGAAAACATTAACAACAAATAAAAACATAAGGAGAGAATAATATGTTTATCGTGAATAGTTACGGCCTTGCCGTTGTGCTCTGCATCATCACCATGATATGCTGGGGCAGCTGGGGAAACACCCAGAAACTTGCAGCCAAGAATTGGCGCTATGAGCTTTTTTATTGGGACTACACAGTGGGCATCCTGTTGTTTTCACTGCTCCTGTGCTTCACGCTCGGAAGCATTGGCGATGAAGGCCGCAGCTTTATCCCCGACCTTATACAGGTGGATGGAAACAGGGCACTCAGCGCCCTTGCCGGAGGCGTGATATTCAATGCCTCCAACATACTGCTTGCAGCAGCCGTGTCGATAGCCGGAATGTCGGTGGCATTTCCTCTTGGAGTGGGACTTGCTCTCGTTCTCGGGGTGATTATCAATTATGTCGGCACACCCAAGGGCGACGTGATACCGCTACTCATAGGTGTCCTGTTAGTCGCAATGGCTATCGTGATAAATGGCATGGCAGCTCGCCGCAATGGTGGAACTGACAAGGGCAATTCACGCAAGGGAATCATTCTCGCAGCAGCTGCCGGCATACTGATGTCGTTCTTCTACCGCTTCGTGGCAGCAGCTATGGATTTGGATAATTTCACATCGCCTACCCCTGGAATGGCTACACCCTACACGGCGTTCTTCATTTTCTCATGCGGTATATTCCTGAGTAATTTCATCTTCAATACGCTTGCTATGCGACACCCGTTTGTGGGGAAACCGGTAGGCTACTCCGAATACTTCAAGGGAAGTGCAGCTACACACTTGGTGGGTGTGTTTGGTGGCTGCGTGTGGGGATTGGGCACAGCCCTAAGCTATATTGCAGCCGGAAAAGCCGGAGCAGCCATTTCCTACGCACTCGGTCAAGGTGCTCCCATGGTAGCAGCATTGTGGGGCATATTCGTGTGGAATGAATTCAAAGGAGCCGATGTGCCTACCAAGAGGCTCCTTGCCTTGATGTTTGTGTTATTCATTACAGGACTTTCATTAATCACTTTTGCAGGAGCATGAGAACGAAACGAATAGTTACAGCTTTATTGGCGTGTGCAGCTATAGCTGCTACATCTTCGGCAAAACCGGTGCAACTTAAATCGCCCGATGGTCGCAACTGTGTGGAAATCGTAACAGATGGAGAGATAAGCTACTCCCTACACCGCGACTCAAAGCCGATTACCGTGGGCAACCGGCTTTCAATCAACGTTGATGGCACAGAATGGGGAAAAGCGCAGAAATGCCGTGCGGTGAAGCGCCGCTCGGTCAGCACAAAGCACACCGTACCCGTGCCTCGACGCTCGCGCGAAGTGGCTGATGAGTATAACGAACTTATGCTCTCATATAAAGGCTACAATATCGAATTCAGAGCCTACAATGAGGGCATTGCCTATCGTTTTGTAAGTTGCAGCAAAAAAGCCGACAAAGTGAATGGCGAAACAGTCAATTTCAATATCGACGACAATGCCTTGACCTATACTCAGCTTACAAACCGCATGCAGCAGTGGTTTGAATACAACTACACCGAGCGCAGGTTTGCCTCTCTACCCACCGACAGCCTGATTATTCTTCCAATGCTTGCAAGCATCAATGGTTATCAAGTGGTTTTTGCCGAAGCCGACGTTTATGATTATCCCGGGATATACCTCCGCCGCGATGGCACAGGTCTCCGGGGCGATTTTGCCTATTTCCCGGCAACCGAACGCCCCGAAGACCGAGGCAACAAAATCTATGTGGATAAGCGTGAGAGTTTTATGACGCAAGATGCCGGCTGCCGCTCCTTCCCTTGGCGCGTGGTAGCTACTTACGATGCAGAGAAAGAGCTGCTCTCTTCCGAACTGATTTGGCTGCTCGGCTCAAAAGAAGATGCCGATGCCGACTTCTCTTGGATTCGTCCGGGCAAAGTGCTCTGGGACTGGTGGAACTGCTGGAATGTTTATGGTGTGGATTTTTCAGCCGGAATCAACACCGATACCTACCGCTATCTGATAGACTATGCAGCACGGCACGGCATTGAATATCTGCTTATGGACGAGGGGTGGTCGGCTCCATTCGACCTGCTCACTCAAGCCGACGGTGTGGATATGCCCGCCATTTGCCGCTATGCGCAAGAACGCGGTATAGGCATACTCCTGTGGACAAAATGGGTGAATCTCGACCGACAGATGACCGAAGCCCTCGACTTGATGCAAAAGTGGGGAGTGAAGGGCATAAAAGTGGATTTCATGGACCGAAACGATGCAAAGATGGTGGATTTCTTTGAACGAACAGCTGCTGAATGTGCCAAGCGCAGGCTTATGGTGAATTTCCATGGGTGTTATCCTCCCGACGGAATGCGTCGCCGATTCCCGAATATCATGACCCGTGAAGGAGTTTACGGTCTGGAAAACAACAAATGGAGCAAGCGCGTAACACCACGGCACGATGTGATGCTGTCGTTTATCCGTCAATATCCCGGACCGATGGACTACACTCCGGGTGCTATGCTTAACGCACACATAGAGCGATTTGCCGCCATCCACGATGAACCAATGAGCCAAGGTACACGAAGCCATCAAGTAGCTCTCTACGTAGTCTATGAAAGTCCGCTCCAGACTCTTGCCGACAGCCCCGTGCACTACGACCAGAATCCTGATAGCCGTGATTTCATCAAAAAAATCCCAACCGTTTGGGACGAGACGATTCCACTTGCAGGAAAACTTGGGGAATACGTAGCAGTAGCCCGACGCAGCGGCACAAAGTGGTATATTGGCGCAATCAACGGCACCGACGCCCCACTGCACCTCGACCTCGACATAAGTTTTGCCGTTGGTGGGGCGAAACGAATCACCACACACGCCGACGGCAAGAATGCAGCACGCCAGGCTAAAGACCACATAGTGAAATCAACCACAAAGATAGAGCCGACACTCAGCATCGACATGGCTCGAAATGGAGGCTTCGCCGCCATAATAGAGTGACCCGGAATGCCGTAGTGATTTCGACTCAAAATCATCGGTGCAGGTGCCGATAGCACCTGCACCGATTTATAATTCGCAATTATATAACTAACTAAAATACTTTTTAAATATGAAATTCAATCACATTCTATTTCCGCTACTGATAGTAGCAGCATTAGTTTCGTCTTGTCAATCAGATGAAGACCCCAATTATGAACCCAATGGGTATGAAAAAGTCTCTTATTATAAGATAATCTCCTTTAATGTGCGCTACAGCTCTGCGCCTGAAATAGATGGGGACAACCGATGGGAACTCCGTCGTGACGCAGCTGTAAAGATGGTAGCCGAGCAGAAGCCTATTGCGATGGGGCTACAGGAAGCATGCCCCGACCAGATCGATTTCCTTGACCTTAACTTGACAGGGTATAAGCACATCGGCGTGGGACGCGACGACGGCAAAAGAGCCGGCGAAATGATGGCAATTTACTACGACACAACCCGCCTGACACTGCTCGATAGCGGCACTTTTTGGCTCTCGGAAACACCCGAAAAGGTGTCGTTAGGCTGGGACGCCGCTTGTAATCGTACTTGCACATGGGGACATTTCAAAATGAAAGACACCGATTTTGAGTTTCTTTACTTCAACACGCACCTTGACCACTTGGGAAGTCTGGCCCGCAAGAACTCCATCAAGCTCATTGTCGACAAGATGACCGAACTTAATCCCGATAATGTGCCTGTATTCCTCTCGGGTGATTTCAACAGCACAACCGACGACCCCATTTTCGACCCACTTAAAGCCTCTCTAAAAGATGCCCGCGAGGTGAGTGCCATATCAGATAAAATCATTACATATAATGGATTTGGAACGGTCACCGACAATCCAAACACAAGAAAAGAATGGGTTATCGACCATATTTTCTTTAGTGGAGTAAATCCCATGGCTTTCATGGTGCTGAATGGCAATTACGGAGTTCCCTTCATTTCCGACCACTATCCAATCTCGTTCAGATTCCGGGCTCAGACCCAAGAGTGAAAGCGAAGCTGTGCCACTCACGCACTGTATGAAGGCTGAAAGATGCTGCCCGAGGCTACTCCGCCATTTAGAGTGACCCGGAGAGCCGTAGTGAGTTGACTCAAAAATCATCGGTGCAGGCGCAGATAGCACTTGCACCGATTCATAATTCGCAATTATATAACTAACTAAAATACT
>CALZFJ010000221.1 GCA_945645715.1 uncultured Prevotellaceae bacterium
GGCACGCACTACGATGCGTCCCTGACCGGTTTCAAACGCCTTGCGCACGCCATCGTATCCATATATGATACCGCCTGTGGGGAAGTCGGGCGCTTTGATGTATTCCATCAGCTCGGAAATCTCCATATCGGGATTCTCGAGGAGCGCGAGGCAGGCGTTGATTGATTCAGTGAGGTTGTGCGGTGCCATGTTTGTAGCCATACCTACAGCAATACCCGAAGCTCCATTCACGAGCAGGTTGGGAAAGCGGGTAGGTAGCACTTCAGGCTCGGTAAGACGGGCATCGAAGTTGGGGACCATGGTCACTGCATCTTCATCGATGTCGCGCATCATTTCTTCGCCCATCTCCTTGAGTCGAGCCTCAGTGTAACGCATTGCTGCGGGGCTGTCACCATCGATCGAGCCGAAGTTACCCTGTCCATAAACGAGGGGATAGCGGAGCGACCAGTCTTGAGCCATACGCACCATAGTGAGATAAACCGACAAGTCACCGTGTGGGTGATATTTACCCATCACTTCTCCCACGATACGAGCCGACTTGAGTGTGGCTGATGTGGAACCAACGCCGAGTTTATTCATTCCAAACAACACCCTGCGGTGCACCGGCTTGAAACCGTCGCGCACATCAGGTAAAGCGCGAGATACAATCACCGACATCGAATAGTCGATATACGATGACTTCATCTCATTTTCAATGTTAATCTTTATTATACGATCTTCTGCCATTTTACAATAGTTATCCTGGGAAAAGGCATACCTATCTATAAGAGCCAATATGCCCTTTCCCATTTTTTATCATACAAAGTTAATTAAAAACCCCCAATTACGCAAATTTTTTGTAACTTTGCACATATAAAACCCCAAAACATATTTATGAATATAGGATTTGACAACGATAAATATTGCCGCATCCAGTCGGAGCATATCCGTGAGCGCATTGCTCAGTTCGACGGCAAGCTGTATCTTGAATTAGGCGGAAAGCTTTTCGATGACCATCACGCTTGCCGTGTACTGCCGGGATTCCAGCCCGACTCAAAGCTGCGAATGCTCTCACAGCTGAGTGATACTCTTGAAATTGTGATTGTAATCAGTGCTGAAGACATTGAGCGCAACAAGGTGCGTGCCGACCTCGGCATTACCTACGATGAAGATGTGCTGCGCCTTCGCTCTGAGTTTATGCAGCGTGGTTTCACCGTAGGCTCGGTGGTAATTACGCATTACAACGACCAGCCGTCGGCTATCGCATATCGTAAGCGCCTCGATAATATGGGCATAAGCACTTTTGTTCATTATATCATCAACGATTACCCCCACAATGTGGAGCTGATTGCTTCTGATGAGGGCTTCGGCAAGAATGACTATGTTGTTACCAGCAAACCTCTCGTAGTGGTTACTGCTCCCGGTCCGGGTTCGGGCAAGATGGCTGTGTGCCTCTCGCAGCTCTATAATGAGCAAAAGCGTGGCGTGCGTGCAGGATATGCTAAGTTTGAGACTTTCCCAGTGTGGAATCTGCCACTAAAGCACCCGGTGAACATAGCATACGAGGCTGCTACTGCCGACTTGAACGATGTGAACATGATCGACCCGTTCCACCTCGATGCTTACGGCAAAGTGGCCGTAAACTATAACCGCGACGTGGAAATTTTCCCGGTGCTCAATGTGCTCTTTGAGCAAATTTACGGAAATAATCCCTACAAGTCGCCTACCGATATGGGCGTGAACATGGTGGGGTTCTGCATCAGCGATGACGAGGTGTGCCGCAAGGCTTCGCAACAGGAAATAATTTGCCGCTACTATGAGGCTCTTAACAAGGCTGCCGACGGTGCGAGCAATCAGGAAGAAATCAATAAGATTAAACTCCTTTTCACTCAGGCAGGTATATCCCTTGCCACCCGACGCACCACAACTGCAGCTATTGAGAAATCGAAACAAAGCGGTCACACCGCGGCTGCAATCGAACTTGCCGACGGCACTATAATAACATCTCACTCCTCACCGTTGCTTGGCTGCTCAGCTGCACTTCTGCTGAATGCGACAAAGTATCTTGCCGGTATCGACCACGACTTGAAACTTATTCCGCAATCGATGATTGAGCCAATCCAGAAAACCAAGATTGAATATCTCGGTGGTCGCAATCCGCGATTGCACACCGATGAAGTGCTGGTGGCTCTCTCGGTGCTCAGCGACACCGACGAGCGATGTGCTCGTGCTTTGCAGCAACTTCCCAAGCTACGTGGCTGCCAGGTGCATATCACTGTGATGGTGGGCGAGATTGACCGTCGCATCTTCAAGAAACTCGGCGTAGGACTGTCGTGCGAGCCTGTGAAGAAACGCTGAAACGCCGACTCACGAAACACAAAGCGCCCCTGACTCTCGTTGCGATTTGAGGCAGGGGTGTTTGTTATAAATTAGGATTCTTGAGGCTGGGATGTTCTGTTATAACTTAGGATTCACCACGCGGTCGCCAAGATACTTTGCAAGCTCTGAGCGTATATTGAAGAGGTCTTGCAGGCGTTGCAGAGCCCGCTCTACGTCGGCTGGCTGCATCGAAGGTATTTGTTGCTGCAAGTCCTTTATCTGGCAAAGGATTAATGCCGATTTCCAATTGTATATTGCCTCGGGAATGAGCTTTGTGAGCTTCTCGTTCTCAGTTGGCAGATGGTTATACTTGGTGTGTATTCGGCTCAACTGATATTTTTCGCGAATCAGGCTCAGCGCTGCATTGCGGATTTCATCAACCGGAGATGAGCACAGCTGCTTCTCGAGGAAGTTCACCTTAAATTCCTTGATTCGCTCTTCGGTGTATGCCTCTATGCGTGCATTAAGCTCATTTTCGAGCGATTCTATCTCAGCCATTGAGAGCTGTTGAGCTTGAATATCGGCAATGCCCTGTGAGTGCATCTTGGCAGCTTCATCATTGAGCGTGTGATAGAAGTGATTGAGAACTTCCTGGAATTGTGCCGACACTTCAAATGCCTCATTGAATATCTGCGCATAGAGCGGGTTGCTGAACGACATATTGTCGATGCTCATCTCGTTTGCCACATATTGCAGCAGATTGAGAGTGAATGTGTTGCCGTCGGCATCGGCTGCTTCGCAGAAATCAGCCATACCATATTTCACCACATAGCGAATAAGCTCACGCTCGTAGGGCTGAAGAATTGCAGCATGCTTGTCGGCAGTGGAAGAGGAGGCTTGTTGAATGGCTGAATTATCGGCACGCCCGGCTTCCTGCTGTTGCAGAGCAGTTGCAATATCCTCTTGTGGCTCCTCATTTGCGGGCTGGTTAGGGGTAGTGTCGGGAGCAGAGCCATGCTTCTCGCGCTGGCGACGCTCAAACTCGCGCTTCTTGTTCTGCTCTATCACCTTGCCGATTTCCTTCACGAGCAGATTCTCGTCGATATCGAGGCGTGAGGCACATTCCTTGGTATAGACGCTGCGTGTGATTGCATTTGGAATCACGGCAATCGACTTCACCACATCTTGAATCACTGCCGATCGCTTGATAGGGTCGTCTTTTGCTCCTTCAAGCAATATCTGCATCTTGAATTGAATGAAGTCGGTCTCGTTATCATCGATGTATGCCTGAATTTCGCTTGTGCTGTGCGAGCGGGCAAAGCTGTCGGGGTCGTGACCGTCGGGAAGAAGCAGCACCTTTATGTTAAGCCCTTCATTAAGTAGCAGGTCGATACTGCGCAGCGATGCCTTTATTCCGGCAGCATCGCCATCGTAGAGCACGGTGACATTCTCGGTGAAGCGATGAATCATGCTTATCTGCCCCTCGGTGAGCGAGGTACCCGACGATGCCACAGTGTTGTCGAAACCTGCCTGGTGCATCGAGATTACGTCGGCATAGCCTTCCACAAGGAAGCATTTTCCCTTCTTCACTATAGCTTGCTTGGCTTGGAAAAGTCCGTATAGCTCGCGGCTCTTCTTGAAGATGACCGACTCAGGCGAATTTACGTATTTTGCCGGCTCATTCTTCAGGGTGCGGCCACCGAAAGCTATGATTTTTCCTGCCACATTCATCACCGGGAACATTGCGCGGCCCTTGAAGCGGTCGAAGCCACCGCCGCGGTTATCGTCGATGCAAAGTCCTGTAGAAATGAGGTATTTGGGATTGTAGCCTTGCTTCACGAGGGTAGAGTAGAGGTCGTTGCGCTTGTCGAGCGAGTAGCCGAGCCGGAATTTCTTTATAGTGGCAGCACTGAATCCACGTTCGGCAAAGTAGGTGAGACCGATTTCCTTTCCGTCGGGAGTATTGTAGAGATTGTCCTCGAAGTGCTTGTTGGCAGCCTCGTTGATTACGAGCATACTTTCGCGTTCGGTC
>CALZFJ010000222.1 GCA_945645715.1 uncultured Prevotellaceae bacterium
TGGAATTATATATCGACGCCCAATGGACTTAAGTTATGGTTTGCCGACGAAGTGCATAGTGAAGGGAAAACCTACACTTTCACGTGGAGTGGATCTTCACAATATGCAACGCTTATTGCAATCCGCACACTCTCCTACATGAGATTCCGCTGGACCGACGACTCCGAAAAGACCTACTTTGAGCTACGGATTCAAGTTTCTGAACTTACCGATTCCACCAATCTAATAGTCACCGATTATGCCGAACACGATGAAATTGAAGAAATGCGCGATCTGTGGCAGAGTCAAATAAAGACTTTAAAGCGTGTAATTGGCTGCTAAGCAACTACATTACAGATGTTTTGACTCAGCATCATTGAAATCACCGAAAAAAACTTGTGCACCGATAAGTGATATTTGAAATAATTTCTCTAATTTTGCAGAGATATAACCCCGTTGCGCCTTTGCAGCGGCAATTTGTTGTGTTGCAAGATTTCGGTCGCGGGGTGTGGTTTTTAAAAGAATACTTCAAGACGTGATAAAAATAAAAAGACTATATTTGTTTGTATTGCAGACGTTTTTGCCATTATTCCTAATGACATTCTTCATCTGTCTTTTTATTGTGCTCATGCAGTTTTTGTGGCGCTATATCAACGACCTTGTTGGTAAAGGGCTCGACATATCAGTAATTGCCGAGCTTTTCTGCTATGCGGCTATCTCTATGGTGCCTATGGCGTTGCCACTTTCCATATTGCTTGCATCGCTCATGGCTTTCGGCAATCTTGGTGAGCATTTTGAGCTTACGGCAATGAAATCATCGGGCGTTTCGCTGCTGAAGGTGATGAGTCCTCTCATTGTGTTTCTCTCCCTTGTCTCGGTGGGAGCGTTTTTCTTCCAGAATGATGTGTTGCCCAAGTCGCAGGTGAAAATGTGGAGCCTACTTTTCTCAATGCGCCAGAAATCGCCTGAGCTTGACATTCCCGAAGAGGCATTCTACGACCAGATACAGGGTTATAACCTCTTTGTAAAGAAGAAGAACCGCGAACCCGGCATGATGTACGACATGATGATCTACGACGTGTCGAATGGCTATGGCTACGCCAACGTTATGCTTGCCGATTCGGGAAAAATGAGCTTCACCGAGGACAAAAAGTACCTTTTCTTGCAGTTGATGCACGGTGAGTCGTTTGAGGATCTGAAAGACGACCGTCCCAACCGTGGCAATTCAGGAATGCTCTATCGTCGCGAGTCGTTCACCGAAAAGGAGATACTAATTCCCTTCGATGCCAACTTCAATCGTATGGGCGATGAAACCATGCGCAACCAGTATATCGGTAAGAACCTGAAGGAACTGAACCATACAATCGACTCGGTTAAGGTCCGTATCGACTCTCTCGGCGATGAGTTCACACATAGCCTACGCAGCGAACCACTTTGCGGCTTGCCACAGCGTCGAGTGGTGTACAAAGATGGCGAACGCACCGAGGAGGGTATCTTGCAAGTGGAAATGCCGCAACCAATCGACATGGACTCAGTGTTTGCTTCATCTACACCGCTCCAGAAGCGAAACTTTGTGGAGAATGCCAAGAACAAAGCCACACGAATCAAGCAAAACATGGAGTTCCGTGCCTACACAATCGAGGATATTGGCGAGACCATGCGTCGTCACCAAATAGAGCTGATGAAGAAATTCACGCTTTCGTTTGCATGCCTCATCTTCTTCTTTATCGGTGCACCACTCGGTGCAATCATTCGCAAGGGCGGTCTTGGTATGCCTATTGTGGTATCGGTGCTGTTATTCATTATCTACTACATCATCGACAACTCCGGCTACAAGCTTGCCCGAGATGGGCACTGGGCAGTGTGGGAAGGCATATGGTTGAGTTCTGAAGTGCTTCTGCCACTCGGCATCTTCCTCACCTACAAGGCAATCAACGACTCTGCCGTATTCAACCCTGACGCCTACCGCAACTTCTTCCGTCGAATTGTCGGCGTGCAGCAAGTGCGCAACATCGTGATGAAAGAAGTGATTATGGACGATGTGGTGGTGGCTGATGCAAAGGCAATGATTGCCGACCTGAGAACCGATATCGAAGCTTTCATCAATGCCCACCAAAAGCGCCAGAGTTACTTAAAATATTGGACTCGTGGCTACAGCCGTGCCGAAATTGACAATATCATAACCAAGATGGAGAGCGTGGTGGAATATCTTGAAAATTCACGCTCGCAGCTCGTCATCAATAAAGTAATGGACTATCCTTGCCTGCGCAGACTCCTGTTCTACTATCCTGTCAGCAATGCCAAGGCTGGTATCGCCATTGCTGCCATTTTCCCGATAGGCCTTATAGGCTACTTTATCGGCATAAAGTGCCAGAATGGGCTGAAACGTGACATGAAAACATCACTGAAGGTGTGTGATGAGCTTATCTCCATTCTCGAAAAAGACATTCAAGACAAATAACTTACCATATAAGAATCAACTTATGTACGAAGAAATCAAATTAAATACTATCGAAGAAGCCGTGGAGCAATTCCGCAAAGGCGATTTTGTAATTGTGGTCGATGATGAAGATCGCGAAAACGAGGGTGACTTCATCATTGCTGCCGAAAAAATCACCGAGGAAAAAGTGAACTTCATGCTTCGAGAGGGTCGTGGTGTGCTCTGTGCACCAATCACTGCGAAACGCTGCCATGAGCTGGACTTGAATATGCAAGTGGAGGAAAACACCTCTATGCTTGGCACTCCGTTCACTGTCACCGTCGATTTGCTCGAAGGCTGCACCACCGGTGTTTCGATGCACGACCGTGCAATGACTATCCGTGCGCTTGCCGACCCGAATCTAAAGCCTTCTGACCTTGGACGCCCCGGTCATGTGAATCCTCTCCGCGCACAAGATCGTGGCGTGCTCGTGCGTGCCGGACACACTGAGGCTGCCGTCGATCTAACCCGACTTGCAGGGCTTTATCCCGCAGCTGCCCTCATTGAGATTATCAACGAAGATGGCACTATGGCTCGCCTGCCACAACTCACAGTGATTGCCAAGAAATTTGGTTTCCCAATTATTTCTATCAAGGATCTTATTGCCTACCGTCTCCGCACTGAAAATGTGGTGGAAGCCGGCGACGAAGTGGATATGCCTACTGCCTACGGTCACTTCAAGCTGATTCCTTTCCGCGAAATGTCAACCGGGCTTGAGCACATTGCGCTTATTAAAGGCGAATGGAAACCCGATGAGCCTATTCTTGTGCGTGTACATTCATCGTGTGCCACCGGCGACATCTTCGGCTCGATGCGATGTGAGTGTGGCGAACAGCTACACATGGCAATGAAAGAGATAGAGAAGGCTGGAAAGGGCGTTGTGGTGTATATGAACCAGGAGGGACGCGGAATCGGGCTTATGAACAAAATACGTGCCTACAAGCTCCAAGAAAATGGCTACGACACCGTGGAAGCTAATCTGCATCTCGGATTCAAGGCCGATGAGCGCGACTATGGCGTAGGTGCAAACATTCTGCGCCAACTTGGCGTTACAAAGATGCGTCTGCTTACCAACAACCCGGTAAAGCGTGTAGGACTTCAAAGCTACGGACTTGAAGTGGTAGAGAATGTGCCTATTGAGGTGGCTCCAAACGAATATAACCGCTACTATATGCACACAAAGAAAGTGCGAATGGGACATGACCTTCACAAAGTCGATTAAAGGATAGTTACGATAAAATAATCCCCTACCACACGCCCATTGATGCGGTAGGGGATTTTTATTGCTTAAAGTTGCCCGGCGAGGGCTTCAGCACAACGTTCGCCATCGATGGCTGCCGAAACGATGCCTCCGGCATAGCCGGCTCCTTCACCACATGGAAAGAGATTTTCAATCTCGATGTGGCGCATATCTATAGGCATTCGAGGTATTCTCACAGGTGATGATGTGCGCGTTTCCACGCCTATGATGATAGCTTCATTGGTGAGGAAGCCGCGTGCATAGCGTCCAAACACTTCAAATCCCTTACGCAAGCGGTTGCTGATAAAGCGTGGCAGCCATTTGTCGAGGCGCGATGGCCGGATTCCAGGGGCGTATGACGTGCGCGGAAGTTCTTTCGATTCTTTTCCCTGCACGAAGTCGAGCATACGCTGTGCTCCTGCGCACTGTGTTCCTCCGGCAGCCTCAAAGCATTTCTTTTCGAGGTCTTCTTGAAAGTGCATCACACACAGCGGGTCGTTGGCATCATAGTGGGTGAGGTCTTCGGGGTGTACTTCAACCACCATTCCCGAATTAGCCCACTTAGTACCACGATTCGACGGACTCATTCCATTGACCACAAGTTGATTAGGTCCGCTTGCTGCGGGAACG
>CALZFJ010000223.1 GCA_945645715.1 uncultured Prevotellaceae bacterium
GAGCGGTGAACATTGGTATGCCGTACCATTAGCAGTCCTACTTGCCGTTCCGATGTATGCCAATGCCGCCGGTATAGTGCCTGTCGTACAGGTATTTGTGGGCAAAGGAGTTGCGTTAGGCACAGCTTTGGCATTCATGATGTCGGTAGTAGGTCTCTCCTTGCCGGAAGCTGCAATGCTCAAAAAAGTGATGAACATAAAGCTCATAGGCATCTTCTTTGGCACCATAGCCCTATTCATCATCATGCTGGGATGGTTGTTTAATATTGTATTGTAATATATTTCAGATTTTTGTTATGGAAAATAAACAACGGATTGGATTCATCCGATGATGTTAAAAGTGGATTTCCAAAGTGTTAAGGATGTAGGCAAGCGCTCTAAGGGATTATTCCGAGGTTTCTACAAAATGTCGGCAGAAACGGGGCTACTTGGTGCGGAGTTCAGTTAAATCGGAGGCTGTGAGGCCTGTGGCTTGCATGACAGTGTCGTCATCAAGCCCCATAGCCATCATTTTCTTGGCTATCGCTATCGACTTCATTTTCTCCCCTTCAACAATACCTTCGGTGCGGCCTTTCTCCAGTCCTTCAGCAATGCCTTCGGCGCGGCCTTTTTCCAGTCCTTCGGCACGACCTTTCTCCAAGCCTTCTTGTATGGCGGTGTCGAGGCAGTTTTTCAGGTCGCGATAGGCTTTGCGGCTGTCCTCGTATTCTCTGAGTTCGCGGGGATTGAACTTGGCGATTTCGGCTTGGGTGAACAGGCGGTCAAACACCTTGTCGCGGAGCGACTGTGGCTGACGGTCGAGCCTCGACAGATTCTTCAGCACGTAGAGCCACTTCTCGAATGTGGTGTTCAGCTCGTCGGCCGATTTGTCAAACTTCGCTATCTCCACGTAGATGAAGTCGAGCTTGTCGTAGAATACCTTGTGGGTGTAGGTGTCGCACAGCTTCACTGTGTGGCTCAGTTGAGCTTGGTCGAAAGCCGGGTCGTGCATGTCGAAGTTGAGCAAAGCGATAGTATAGACGTGGTTAAGGTGGAAATCCCAGTCAGAGCCTTTCGAGCCCTGCTCCCGGATAGGGAAAGTGGAATAGAACAGCGAGCGGTCCTTGAAGAACTTCTGGAAAGCGTTCTGCATCTCCACGATAAACTTCTCGCCATTCCGGGTTTCGCAATACACGTCGAAAATCGCCTTTCGCTCCGTGTGAATGTCACCAAGATGCTCGGTGTTGAGATACTTCACATCGGTGATTACGTGCAAACCCTCAAACAGCGCATTCAGGAATCCGATAAGCAAATCCTTGTTCAAATCGGTTCCGAAAATACGCTTGAACCCGAAATCGGTCAGCAAACTAATGTATTTATCCTCTAATTCGCTCATAACTATGTCACATTTGCTGTAAAAGATAGCGTAGCCTATCTTTTGCAAAGATAGCCACAATTTCCTATTAATCAAATAATCACCCCATTAAAATATCTTGAAAAATCGGGTAACGGAACAGAATAGCGTTGCCCCGGCTATTTTCGCAAATACTTTTTGTAGAGAGGTACAAAGACGATGATGCCCGAGGCAATGATGGTGAAAATCACCATAAAGTCGATTTTGGGTGAGCGCGTCAATAGCAACCAGCACAGCCCTACCCACAGTGCTGCGATAAAGCCAAATCTTATTTTTTCTCCGGTGGTCATTCTTTTCGTTGATGTATTGACTGTCGCCGGGCGACAAAATATTAAGTGAAAAAGCAGACAACGCACCCCGCCGATGCAAGAGGTGCGTTGCCGATATGCGTTGAGTAGAATCGAAGTGCGGCGTTATTACTTTTTTTCCACCTTAGTGTAGCGCTTGTTGAGACCCTCGATTACGTCGTTGGTCACATCATACTTCGCGTCGATATACACAGCCGAAGCCTTGTAGAGAATCACATCGTAGCCCTTCTCCTTGGCGTAGGCCTTGATGAAATTCTGCACCGAGTCGTTGAGCTGAATCTGATACTGCATCATCTCGTTCTGGGCATCGCGCTGGAGCTTGGCGAGATAGGTCTGCGCATCGTTCTGCATCTTAGCGAGGCGGTTCTGGTCGGCGTTGAAACTTTCCTCGGTGAGGTAGCCGTTGTTCTTGTATTTGTTCTGGATTTCGTTGCCGAGGCGGTTGATTTCGTTGCCACGCTTCATCTGCTCGTTGTCGAGCTGGTTAGAGCGGCGTAGCATAGCCTCATTGATGTCGATGGCAAGGTTATACTTAGCCATGAGAGTGTCGCCATCAATGTAGCGAATAACGGCGGCAGCAGGATTTCCGGCAGCGTTGTCGGCAGGTGCGGCTGCGTTGGTTCCCTCGGTTGATTTGTTGCACGAAGCAAACATCACTATTGCCAAAGCGATTGATGATAATTTGGCAATTCTACGAATAATTTTCATACTAAAAATTTAATGTATATATCAGAATTTGTTTTTTATTTTTTATAGCTTAGTTTTCGCTCGATGCGCAGGTGATTTTCCGCTTCCTCAGTGCCGGGTTGCCGTGGACGTGAGTGTTAGGGAATTTGCCTCCTTTCACAAAGAACACTTTCACTCCCAATAGCAACACTGCGATGCCAAGAAATACTATTGAAATCACCAAAATTTTCATGTAAACACGATTTTATTGTGCAAATATAGGAAAGTAAAACCGATTTTGTGCGATAACACAAATTTTTTTTGTAACTTAGTGCTCGAATTTGGCACTTTTTTAACACTATTTTCGGTTACGAAAGCAACGATAACAGTTTTACAATATAAATTCATCGATTATGACACTAAAAGAATTGAAGCCGGAATTGATTTTTGGTATTTTCGACGAGATTACCAAGGTTCCGCGTCCTTCTAAGAAGGAGGGCAAGATTCGTCAGTTCCTTATCGACTTTGCCGAGAAGCACGGAATCGAATACAAGACTGATGAGATTGGCAACGTTGTTATGCTCAAGGCTGCTACTCCCGGATATGAGAATGCTCCTACTGTGGTGCTCCAGGGTCACATGGATATGGTGTGTGAGAAGAATGGCGGTGTGCAGCACGACTTTGAGAATGACCCGATCGAAACCTTCGTGGATGGTGAGTGGGTCCGTGCCAATGGCACTACTCTCGGCGCCGACAACGGTATCGGTATGGCTGCCGGGCTTGCTGTCCTCCTGAGTAACGACATAGAGCATGGCCCTATCGAGGCTCTCTTCACAGTTGATGAGGAGACAGGTCTCACCGGTGCCATGAATCTTGGCAAGGGTATGATAAGCGGCAAATATCTTCTCAACCTCGACTCTGAGGAAGACGGTGAGATTTGCGTGGGCTGCGCCGGTGGTATCGACACCACTTGCACATTCACCTATGAGCCGGTTGAGGCTCCCAAGGAACTTCACTATGTGAAAATCGACATCAAGAACCTGCAGGGAGGTCACTCGGGAACCGACATCAATGTGGGTCGCGCAAGCGCTACGAAGCTCATTGCACGCTTCCTCTGGACTGCTGCTAAGAAGTTCAACTTCAAGCTCGCTACAATCAACGGTGGTAACCTGCGCAACGCCATTGCACGCGAGGCAAGTGCTGTGATTGGCGTTACCGACTTCGACAAGGAGGCTATTCGCGTTGAGCTTAACCACTTCATCGCCGACGTGCAGAATGAATATAAGCACACCGAGAAGACTATGGAGATTACTATGGAGAGCGTTGAGGCTCCTGCCACTGTGATTGATGCAAAGACTGCCGAGGCTGTTGTCACTTCAATGTTTGTTTGCCCCCACGGCGTTATCTCTATGAGCCTTGAGCTTGAGGGACTGGTGGAGACTTCGACCAACCTTGCTTCAGTGAAGATGCTCGATGGCAACCGGATTCTCGTCACCACTTCGCAGCGCAGCTCGGTGGAAAGCCGTAAATATGATATCGCCAACCGCGTGGAGGCTGTCTTCGCTTCGGCAGGTGCCAAGGTAACTCACGGTGATGGATATCCCGGCTGGGCTCCTAATCTGGAGTCGAAGGTGCTCAAGGTGGCTGTTGAGGCTCATGAGCAGCTCTTTGGCAACAAGCCAGTGTGCAACGCTATCCATGCCGGCCTTGAGTGCGGATTGTTCCTCAAGGATTATCCCTACATGGAAATGATTTCGTTCGGCCCCACATTGCGCAACGTTCACTCGCCAAAGGAGGCTATGCACATTCCTGCCGTAGGCAAGTTCTGGGATCTTCTTGTGAAGATTCTCGAAATGATTGCCAAGGCATAAGACCACATGGCGTAATCGCCTTATGAAATAGCTAATAACGCAAGCAGCCCGGTGCCACATTTCGAGGTGACAC
>CALZFJ010000224.1 GCA_945645715.1 uncultured Prevotellaceae bacterium
ATCATCGCGCACACAGCCCCCGACGGTCATCACGTGTCCCTCGAAATCAGTGCCGCGAATCACCTCTCGCAGAAATTCCTTGATTTGTATGTATAGCTCTCTTTTCATTCTGAGTTTTCTCTTTTACATAAGTTTAATATTAACTGGTTTTAATGTATAAATGGAGCCGAAAGAAACCACATTTCCATCACAAAGTTATAAAAATGCTGCCAATTACAGGCAAATCCATTCCACTTGGCGGGCTTCGTGAGCCTCCGGCACAGTCATTTTGCCAAGCATAGCTTCAATGGCATCTTGTGGTACAACGGCTTCGCGGGAGCGATTGCGCTCCAACAGCGTCTGCCAGTCGGTTTCAAGATATACTATGCGCACACGGGCGTGGTAGGTCTCAAATAGGCTGATGAGCGACTCGCGCAGCTGCGTGGTGATGTTAGTGGCATTCCACACAAATGGCCGATGCCGACGCAGGTATTCCTTTGCTTGCGCTCGGGCAATGTTCGCCACAGTTCCTTGTTCTGCCTTTGGCGAAATCTTCAGCTCGCGGCGAATTTCGTCAAGCGAAATCATCGGCAAATCCGGGATATTGCGTGCAATCCACGTGTCCTTGCCTGTTCCGGGCAGTCCCGACATTAATACAACTTCGCCCCAAGTGTCATCGAAAAGAGTTTGCTCTTTCCAAACGTCCTGTCCGCTAAGCAAAGCCCTACGAGTGGCATCTGACGGAAAAGGATAGCAGCCATCAAGGCACCCCTCCTCCCTTGCCAACTCCTCACACAGCGCAATCTGTTCGAGCATCTGTTGTTGGTCATCACATTTCCGTCCGAGCATATCTGCCTTGCTAAGCAAGCATAAGAGACTAACGGTGAAATCAGGCGCAAGCAAGCTGTTTGAAGCTATTCGGTGCAGACGCAATTTGCAGTCTTCAATGTCGATGGCATGAGGCGGGAAAGAATGATAGCGAATGAGCAGGCCGATGGCTTCGCGTGCTTGCATTAATTCTGCTTTGCCGCACATGCCGAAATGTTTCCAAAGCAGTTCACGAGCCATACGGCTTCCGGTAGGGGCATGGTGTGGCGCTTCAACTTTGCCACTTACATTCACTGTAGTTCTCACCTTACCGATGTCGTGTAACAGCGCTGCAATACTTACAATGTGCTTTTGCCTTTGGGTGAGCGATGCATATTCGGGCAATTGGTGCAACGCCTCCACCACCATATTCGTGTGAGTGAAAACATCGCCTTCACCGTGCCAAATCATTGGCTGCGGTGTCAATTTCATTTGCTCTTCAAATTCAGTGAGCACATAGGCTGTTATGTAGTCAAAATCACACATTCTCAAAGAGTTTATCAAGGCTTGCAGTAATTCGGTTGGGCACTATTGCTCGGTCGAGCCACGCTGTTTGAGGTGTTTCTACCGTTTGCAGGAACGATGCCCGCACATATTTCATGCGGTCAGCCACTTCGCCATTTTCCTCTACTTTGATGTATATCCCTTCCATGGTGCACGAGGCGTCTGTCTCTCGGCAAATCCTGTCGGCATCCAATCCAAGACGCGATGCATCTTCTCTCAGATGCTCGATGTGGTCGGGTGTTATATAACACGAATCGCCAAGATATTGCAGAATATCTGAAATATTTCTGAACACTCCACTTGCCAAAACAGGCACATGACAAACCGGAAGTGACCCAAGCAACTTATGTCGCGCAGGAGTGTCGAGAAACTTGCCGGTATCGCGGTCGAGCACATCAAACTCCATAAAATAATGGGGCAAGCTGTCGTAATAGATGGAATGTTTGGCATACATCCATTCACCATACATGATATACCGACAGCCGAGAACAGCATAGAAAGCGTCTTGGTGCACAATCGCCCACTGTTTCAACAAATCATAATGTCGCTCCCGGTAGCCGCCTGTGAGGAAATGCCCACGGCTTTGCAACCGCAACTCACCATCTTGACTGAACGATATGGCGCAGTTTGCTCCGTCGATTTTTTCCTCCAGCACCACATGTCTGCCAGCAATGTCGCTGAACGGTCGCTGGCTCAAATCCTCATCTCCCGGCTGAAGCCTCGAACCCTGCAAATGAGGTGTGCGTGGATATTTAATTATTTTGTCTTGATTCTCCATAATGATTTTCACTTTAGACAAGCCACCATCACATGATGATTGGTGACCGACATAAATTTCACTTTCGCACAACCGTTCTCCACAAACAGATTTTCGAGTTGCCGTGCCGTGAAAAGATGAATGTGCTCGGGGTTGTCATCTGGTTTCGACGGCACCGATACTATTATGTAATTTCTTGCCAATCGAATGGCTTTCTTTACCACCGACAGAGTGTCGGGTATGTGTTCCATCACTTCGAGCATCGTCACCACATCAAAACACTTGTCGGGTACATTCCAAGTGCAGATATCAGCCAATCGGGGATGCAGATTGGTGATACCTCCCACATTCAGGCACTCATGCAAAGCCACTCGATGCGGAAGAATGTCCAGGCTGGTCACCTCCAATTCGGGAAAATCACGGAGCAACGGAAAGAGAAACACTCCCCTTCCGCTACCCACATCGAGCAACGAGTTGCACTGTCCTGCCGGCACAATGCCTTGCAAGAAACTCAGCACTACCTTCACGCGAGGTAAATCCTCCTTCACCTTAAAGTAATGCATCTTCATTTCGGGCGCATCGTTCATGCCCGCATATTTTTGCTCATATCCTCGCCTGTAGGCTTCGGCAAGGCGTGTGATGTGTTGTTGTTCCATCGTTATTGCTCGGACTTCGCCGTAATCTTATCCTCAATTATTAGCACGTTAATCTCAAAAAAGTTCCTAAAGTTAATGATTTTGCACTAATTTGCCAAACAGTTGCCGCTTAATGTTTAGGAAACTAAATCTCAATCTATGTTGATTCACAGCCTATTCATATTGAAGCGGCGACTCCGGGTACCATACCAGTCGTAAACCTGTTGATTTCATCTTGGTGTTTGCGTGATATACTTCGTGCGCATCTATCTTACAGTTCCCTTTTTCTGTCTCATAACTGCCTCCAACGACAAAGAACAAAGGATCGGAACCGCTGACGGTCCATTCCGACACATTGCCAACTATGTCATATACGCCAAGCGCATTGGGCGTCTTCTGCTTGACCAGATGGGTGATGCCATCTGAGTTTTCTTTATGCCAACTCGCGTTAGCGTCGCAATACGAAGTGTCGGCATTCCTACTGCCCAGATGCGCAACGTATAGCCACTCCGGATAGGATTGGATATAGAACCCGCCTCCCGAAACAGAATCCAACTTATGCACAAATTCGGCGCAATCCTGCAAATCGACATTCTCTACAGGGCAAAGAATGTTGTCGGTGTGGACTGAAGGATTATTACCCATTATCGCCACCCACAGTTCCTGAGTCACTTCAGTCTCTCCAATATAGAAATCCTTTAGTTCTATGGTTTCCTTGAAACCCTTGCAGTTAATCTTACCGCCCTTTACACCAATCATTTTCATCTCAATGCCATTCACTGAAAAAATGGTGTCGGCAGGGTTTTCTCTGCTGTCGTCAGGGAAAATCACTGTTTCCTCAAATGGTGGATTCAATATTTCGCGCAGATTGTCATTAAGCGAAATTACGCCCACGATGCCCACCATCAAAATGATGATAGCAGCAATAACCCATACCGTGATCTTGATATTTCGTTTCATTCCTATTTGTTATTTAAAAATTCAGTTGTTTTGCCTCGCCACAGGTCGTCGGCGACGTGAAGAATCACATCATGCAACTCTACATCGTCCTTGAAATGCTGAGGAATGGCTTCGTAGCCGATGGCTGCTCCAAGGATATTGCCCGTGATGGCTCCTGTGGAGTCGCTGTCGCCGGCATGATTGACTGCCGCTATCATTGCTTGCTCAAAGTTGTCGAAATGAGCAAGAGAACAATATATGGCTATTGCTGCCGCCTCATCTGCCACCCATCCACCACCGAGTTCATCCTCAATGGTTCTCACGTCGTCAGTGGAGATATCAGACCATAGAATGGCGGTTTTTATCAGATTGGCAAACTGCTTTACCTCTTCAGGATGATTGGGAAACAATTCCGTTATCAGTTTAAGACCATCACGAATGTAGTCTTTGCAGGTCTCACGTTCGGGTGTTTCGTCTTGTGTCAACTTGTAGATGACGTAAGCCACAAGGGCTGACGGAATATAGCCCAACGGATGCTGGTGGGTCAGTTCTGAGGCATCAGCAGCCAGTTTGCAAACCTCTTGGATATCCATTCTGTCTGCA
>CALZFJ010000225.1 GCA_945645715.1 uncultured Prevotellaceae bacterium
CTCGCGTGTCACACGCAACAAGTATGTATCGACCGAGTGGGGCGTGTTTCCGCTGAAATACTTCTTCACCGAGGGTATGAAGCACGAATCGGGCGAAGAAGTTTCTACCCGCGAAGTGCTCAACACGCTGCAACAGATTATCGACAGTGAAGACAAGAGCCGTCCGCTCAGCGACGAAAAGTTGTGCGACCTCTTGCGCGAGAAAGGCTATGAGATTGCACGCCGCACAATAGCAAAATATCGCGAAAAACTTGCAATTCCGGTTGCACGACTGCGAAAAGAGATATAATTTTGTGAACGATTACCGCAACATTGCGATAACCGAATAAAGAGAGAATAATATGCAAGCAATAGCAAGACTGTTTTCCACACTGCTGAGCCCTCTGCTCATGCCCACCTACGGCATCTTTCTGGTGCTTTGGGTGTCGATATTGTGTTATCTGCCCACCGGCACGCGCATGGTGGTGCTGCTGGTGGTGTTTGGCATCACCTGCATACTGCCAATGACCGTGATAGCCGTGCTTCACAACCTCAAGGTGATTGAAGACAAGCGCCTGGTGAACCGCAAGGAGCGACTTCTGCCCTACATTGCAGCATTCCTGTGCTATGTGGGCTGTGGACTCTATCTCACCCACATTCACATGCAGCAATGGGCTGTGGTGTTTGCTTGGGGAGGCGCAGCAGCCTGTGTGGTGGCTACGATAGTGAATTTCTGGTGGAAGATAAGTGCCCACATGGCAGGCATCGGCGGAGTGCTCGCATTCCTCGTGAGGCTGCGAATGGACGGACTCGCTGCCTTCAACATCTACTGGCTCATCTGCGCCATCATCATTCTTGCCGGTATGCTCGGCACATCGCGCATCTACATGAACCGCCACACCTTCTGGCAAGTGGTAGCAGGCTTCGCAAATGGCTACATCTGCGTTTACACCCTCTCAAAGCTCCTCGCATAGTGGGGCTTTTTTGTTAATCTGAATAATTATAACCAAAAACGACAATAGATTGAAGATGAAACCGATTGTTAGTGTGATAATGGGCAGCACAAGCGACTTGCCCATCATGGAGAAAGCATTGAAATTCCTCGACGAGATGGAAATCCCTTTTGAGGTGAATGCCCTCTCGGCTCACCGTACACCCACTGAGGTGGAGGAGTTTGCCCACGGAGCTAAAGCCCGCGGCATTAAAGTGATAATCGCTGCTGCCGGAATGGCGGCACACTTGCCCGGTGTGATTGCGGCAATGACTCCCCTACCCGTGATTGGCGTGCCTATCAAATCGACCATCGAAGGACTTGATGCCCTTCTGGCAATTGTGCAGATGCCGCCGGGAATACCTGTTGCTACTGTGGGAATTAATGCTTCGCTCAATGGCGCAATCCTTGCTATGCAGATGCTCGCACTTTCCGATGCGGCTGTGGCTGAGCGGTTTGAGGCTTACAAGAAGGGTCTTGCGCAGAAAATTGCCAAGGCTAATGAGCAACTCAGCGAAATTAAGTACACTTATAAAACGAATTGATTATGAACTACAAGCGTCGCACGACGATTTCTGTTGCTATAGGTGACACGCCTCTGGGTTCCGACTACCCTATTCGCGTGCAGTCGATGACCAACACCTCAACTAACGACATCGAAGCAAGCGTGGCTCAATGCCGCCGCATTGCCGATGCCGGAGCCGACTATGTGCGCCTCACTGCGCAAGGTGTGCGCGAGGCCGACAACATTGGCGAGATTCGCAGCCGCTTGCGTGCCGAGGGCTGCATGGTGCCGCTTGTTGCCGACATTCACTTCAACCCGAAGGCGGCTTTTGAGGCTGCGCAGAAGACCGACAAGGTGCGTATCAATCCGGGCAACTTCGTTGACGCTGCCCGCACTTTCAAGAAGCTCACCTACACCGACGAGGAATACCGTCAGGAGCTTCAGCGCATTCACGATGCTCTTGTGCCATTTATTGCACTGTGCCGCGAGCATCACACCGCAGTGCGCCTGGGTGTGAACCACGGTTCGCTCAGCGACCGCATCATGAGCCGCTATGGCGATACTCCGGCAGGAATGGTGGAAAGCGTGATGGAATTTCTGCGCGTGTTTGTTGCTGAAAATTTCCTCAATGTGGTGATTTCGATAAAGGCTTCAAACACTGTGGTGATGGTAGAGACTGTGCGTCGCCTGGTTCGTGCCATGGACGCCGAAGATATGCACTTCCCGCTCCACCTTGGCGTTACCGAAGCCGGCGACGGTGAAGACGGACGCATAAAATCGGCTGTGGGCATCGGCACTCTGCTTGCCGAGGGGCTTGGCGACACCATTCGTGTGTCGCTCAGCGAGGAACCCGAGGCTGAAATTCCTGTGGCTCGCAAGCTCGTGGATTACATCACCTCGCGTGCCGGACACAAGCCCATAGAGGGAGGATTTAGCAAAGGATATGACCCGGTGTGCCCGCAACGTCGCGTCACCAACAAAGTGGCTGGTGTGATGGGTGGAAGAATGAAGCCCATCGTGATTGCCGATGTAGCTCCCGAGGCTCTTAATGGCAAGATGCGTCCCGATTTCTTCTTTGCTGCCAATGGCTGCCCCGACGATTGCGGCAACGACCGCTACATCGTGCCGCAAGCTCTCTATAAAGGCTGTGCCAATGAGTCACCCCTGTTCACTCTTGCTGAGATTGAAGCTCTCCAAGCCTGCAAGGCTCCGCTCAAGTGGCTTGTAGTGAGCGATGATGTAGCTATTGAGAAGCTTGAACCGCTGCGTGGCGACACTGCCACAGCACTCATCGTTGAGCCTACGAATGTGAATGTCCCTGCCGGCGAGCAAGCACTTCTGCACGCTCTCACCGATGCCGGAATCACTTTGCCGGCAGTAATAAAGAATACTTATAGCGACACCGACGATGAGTGGCTTCAGGTGAAAGCCGGTGCCGACTTCGGAACGTTGCTGCTCAACGGCTTCAGCGATGGAATTTGGCTCTCTGCGCCCGGATTTGCCGACGCCGACCGCGTGGTGCGCTACGAGTTGGGAATTCTCCAGGCAAGCCGTCTGCGCATGAGCAAGACGGAGTTCATTTCCTGCCCCGGCTGCGGCCGCACGCTCTATGACTTGCAGACTACCGTGAAGCGCGTGAAAGAGGCTACTTCACATCTATCGCACCTTAAAATCGGCATTATGGGCTGCATAGTGAATGGTCCCGGTGAAATGGCTGATGCCGACTATGGCTATGTGGGTGCAGCTGCCGGAAAGATTAGCCTTTACAAGAACAAAGAGTGCGTGGAGCGAAATATCCCCGAAGCAGAAGCTATTCCGCGCCTCATAGCCCTCATCAAGGCTAATGGCGACTGGATAGAGCCTGAAGCTTGATTCCAGTCGAGTTATCATATACGCAACGACACCCCTGCTACTGAAGTGTGGCAGGGGTGTCGCGTATTGTAAAAGATTCGCTATTTTGAAGTCATGATTTTGAGAATCATATTGTCGGTTTGGGTCATTCCTTCCCGACCGAAGGCGACAAGATTCTGTATGGTCTTATCCACATCATCATCGATGATGCCTTCGAGGGCACTCACCTGCTGCCCCTCCATCGCCACCATTGCCGACACTACGGCAGTGGAAACTCCACTGGCAAGCTTCAAGGCACAGCTCGGTTTCGCTCCATCGCAAATCATTCCTGTGAGATTGGCTACCATATTCTTCACCGTGGCTACCACCTGCTCATAGTCTCCGCCCATGAGGTAGCATAGTCCGGCTGACGAACCTGTTGCTGCCACCACACAGCCGCAGAGTGCCGAGAGGCGCCCGAGGCTAAGCTTGATATACACGGCTGTGAGATGGCTCAGCGTGAGGGCGCGGATTGTCTGCTCCTCGCTGGCAAAATTCTCCTCGGCATACACCACCACCGGCATAGTGGCGGCAATGCCCTGGTTGCCCGAACCCGAATTGCTCATCACCGACACCGGCGCACCGCCCATGCGGGCATCGCAAGCAGCCGAAGTGTAGGAAAGAATGCGCGAGAAGGTGCTGTCGCCCATAATCTTGCGCTGGCGCTCGCTGTGGAGCGTGCGTCCCACATGGTGACCATACGGGTCCATCAGCGCCCACTCGGCAGCAGCCTTGTTGAGCTGGCGTGTTTCGAGCATAAACGACAGTTCTTCGAGAGGCGTAGTCATGGCAAACTCCCACACAGTGCGTAGAGTGAGTTCGGGATTATCGTCGTCGTCACACGATTTAGCAGCTTTCTTCGTCTGCCCCAATGCAATGCCATCGGCTTCCTCATGCTCGAAATTCT
>CALZFJ010000226.1 GCA_945645715.1 uncultured Prevotellaceae bacterium
TTCTTCATGTGGTTGGCAATGAGAGAGATAAGGTTATCCTTTTCCTCACCCTCGGGATATTCACATGCAGCCTCAATCATGCGCTCGATAATCTTGCCATAGTGGCGGTATTTGATTGGCTCAAGCTCATATTTCACCTTCTCCGGCTTCGTCACCAAGTTCTCCTTCTTGATGATGTTGTCGTAGGGGAAATCAATATCGAGCTTGAAGTCCGACATAATTGCCAAGTGGTCCCACAGCTTGTGCTTATAGTCCTCAGTATCGCGCAGTTGCGGAAAAAGGTTGCCCATAATCTGCACAATGGTGTAGGCACAGCGCGTACGCTCCTCCCTGTCGGGAATCTCCACGCAATAGTCCACCATTTGCTGCACATTTCTTCCATACTCTGGAAGCACGAGTTTCTTTTGCTGTGAATTATATTTTTGATCCATCTGATGTGTTATTGTCAGTATATTCAGTCAATTTTGCAATCGGCAATGCCCATACCTGAAACCAAATTTCACCATGCCGGCAATTGCCTCCAAGTTATTTTGCAAAATTAGCACTTTTCCCCGAATTAGCACACGTTCCGACCGTTAAAAGCAACTAAATTTTCACATTTTCAAGCATATATTCACCTTTTATGCCTCAACACTGCCTCACCGTCTATTAAAAAACAGGAACCTCCACTCGCAAGCAGAAGTCCCTGATAATATGCAAATGAAAAATGTCCTATTAGAATTCGGCATTCTTCGGAGTGCGCGGGAACGGAATCACGTCGCGTATGTTGGTCATTCCGGTCACAAAAAGCACAAGTCGCTCAAAACCGAGTCCGAAGCCCGAGTGAGGCACTGTGCCGAAGCGGCGAGTATCGAGATACCACCACATATCTTTCATAGGTATGTGCAGCTCCTCGATGCGTGTCATGAGCTTGTCGTAGCTCTCCTCACGCTCCGAACCGCCGATAATCTCACCGATATTCGGGAAAAGCACGTCCATTGCACGCACGGTCTTGCCGTCGTCGTTGAGCTTCATGTAGAATGCCTTGATCTCCTTTGGATAATCAGTAAGGATTACCGGGCGCTTGAAGTGCTGCTCCACGAGATAGCGCTCGTGCTCGCTCTGCAGGTCGATACCCCACTCTACCGGGAACTCAAATTTCTTGCCCGACTCCTTGAGAATCTTGATACCCTCAGTGTAGGGAAGGCGCACAAAGTCGTTGTGGAGCACGAAGTTGAGTCGCTCGATAAGCTCCTTGTCGTACATTTGCTGAAGGAATTCAATATCGTCGCGGCAGTTCTCAAGAGCATAGCCGATGCAATATTTCACAAAGTCCTCAGCAAGGTCCATGTTGTCGGTAATGTCGTTGAAGGCAACCTCAGGCTCAATCATCCAGAACTCTGCCAAGTGGCGCGGAGTGTTGGAGTTTTCGGCACGGAATGTAGGTCCGAAAGTATAAATTGCGCCAAGTGCGGTTGCTCCAAGCTCACCCTCAAGCTGTCCTGATACGGTGAGGCTCGTCTGCTTGCCAAAGAAGTCCTGCGAGTAGTCAATCTTGCCTGTCTCCTCGTCCTTGGGGAGATTGTTCAGGTCGAGTGTAGTTACCTGGAACATTGCTCCGGCGCCCTCACAGTCGCTTGCTGTGATAAGTGGAGTGTGAAGGTAGAAGAAGCCGCGCTCCTGGAAGAAGCGGTGAATGGCAAATGCCAATGCGCTGCGCACGCGGAGCACTGCACCGAAGGTGTTGGTGCGTGGACGCAGGTGGGCTTTCTCTCGAAGGAACTCAAGTGTGTGTCCCTTCTTCTGCAGTGGATATGCCTCGCTGTCGGCAGTGCCGTAGATTTCGATGGTCTCTGCCTGTATTTCCGAAGTCTGTCCCTTGCCTTGGGATGCCACAAGCATACCCTCCACGTGGATGCTCGAGCCGGTGGTTATAGGCTTCAGCTCCTCCTCGCTGAATCTGGCGAGGTCGATAACTATCTGGATATTCTTGATTGTCGAGCCATCGTTGAGTGCCACAAACTGCACGTTCTTGTTGCCACGGCGAGTACGCACCCAGCCTTTAACGCACACTTTCTGTCCGATTAGTGCGGGATCGAAAATATCGACAATCTTTGTTCTCTTGATTTCCATTTGTCCTACTTATGTCTAATTATTATATAATAAATTGGCAATCGAAGGTTCCACACTTACTGCCGGAACCTTCGATACCATAAATTCTGATTATTCAAACGAGCCCTGCTTGAGGAAGTTAACCTCTTCCTGTGTGAGGTAGCGCCACTTGCCGCGTGCAAGGTTCTTCTTGGTGAGTCCTGCGAAATACACACGGTCGAGTTTCACCACGTGATAGCCAAGGGTCTCGAAGATGCGGCGTACCACACGGTTGCGGCCCGAGTGGATCTCAATGCCTGCCTGCTTGCGGTCGGTAGGCGAAACGTAGCTCACAGCATCGGCATGGATTGGACCATCGTCAAGCTCAATGCCATCGGCAATGTGCTGCATGTCGTCCTCCGAGATGGGCTTGTCGGTCCACACCTGGTAGATTTTCTTCTTCACATATTTGGGGTGAGTGAGCTTCGATGCGAGGTCACCGTCGTTGGTGAGCAGAAGCACACCTGTGGTGTTGCGATCGAGGCGTCCCACGGGGTAGATGCGCTCAGTGCATGCACCCTTCACGAGGTCCATCACTGTGGTGCGTCCGTTGGGGTCGTCGCTTGTTGTCACGCAATCCTTCGGCTTGTTGAGAAGCACATAGCACTTGCTCTCAAGTGTCACCACCTTGTCGTTATATTCTACCACATCGTTGCGGGTAATCTTGGTTCCAAGCTCGGTCACAGGTGTTCCGTTCACCTTCACCACTCCCTGCTGAATCAGCTCATCGGCTTCACGGCGCGAACATACACCGGCATTTGCCATGAACTTGTTCAAGCGGATTGGTTCGTTTGGATCAACCTCGGGCAGAACGTACTCAATGCGCTGTGGGCGCGGAGTGAAACGCATCTGCGGACGTGGTCCTTGCTGACGGTTGTTGTTGCGACGCTGCGGCTGCTGGCGATTGTTGCCATAGCCTCCACCCTGCTGACGGTTGCGGTTGTTGTTGCCATAGCCTCCGCCTTGCTGACGGTTGTTGCCATAGCCTCCACCTTGCTGGCGGTTGTTGTAGCCACCCTGCTGGCGGTTGTTGCCATAGCCACCTTGTTGGCGATTGTTGCCATAACCACCTTGCTGACGATTATAGCCACCCTGCTGACGGTTGTTGCCATAGCCGCCCTGGCGATTATAGCCACCACCCTGCTGGTCTTGATTGTCGTAACCACCCTGCTGGTTGTAGTTACGGTTGTAGCCACCCTGAGGGCGATTGTAGCCACCCTGGCGGTTGTTACCGTAGCCACCCTGTTGGCGATTATAGCCACCCTGTTGGCGGTTATAGCCACCCTGTTGGCGGTTATTGTAATTTCGTTGATTGTAGTTGGTAGAAGAAGGCGCATAGTCGCTGCCCGAAGATTGCGTCTCGGTAGCTCCGCGGTCTTGACCAAAACTTCCCATTTCATAACGGCTGTCATTGTTGTTCTCCACAATGTCGCCCTTGCTTTCACCGATTCTCGGTCGTCTTGCTTTTTTCTCTACATTCTCGTCCATAACTGTAACTTAAATAAGATTCGTTAAATTACTAAAAGCCTCGCGGCTGACAAAAATAATAAATAAGGTTATTTAATTAAAATATGCTTATTTCACCATTATTTCACTCTAAAAAAGTGTCTTTGTTTACATTTTGCAAAGATAGCAATTAATGCAATATCTACGCAACTGATAGTGTTATTTTTTCTATAAAAAATTAATTGAAGATGGCCCGCTCCGGCGATTTCTTGCCTCACGGGCTATCTTTTTTCCCTTTTTAGTAGCCTGTGTAGCTGTGAGGCGTGATTGCTTTCAGCTCTGCCTTCACCTCATCACTCACCTTGAGTGTGTCGATAAACTCGGCAATGCTGCGAGCATCTACCACACTGTTGGTGCGCGTGAGAGCCTTCAGGGTCTCGTAAGGCTTCTCATAACCCTCGCGGCGAAGAATCGTCTGAATCGCCTCAGCCACCACATTCCACATGCTGTCGAGGTCGGCATTGATAGCCTCCTCGTTGAGGATAAGCTTGTTGAGTCCCTTCAGTGTGCTGTGAAGCGCTATGAGGGTGTGTCCGAGTGGCACGCCCACGTTGCGGAGCACTGTGGAGTCGGTGAGGTCGCGTTGCAGGCGCGACACAGGCAGCTTCATTGCCAAGTG
>CALZFJ010000227.1 GCA_945645715.1 uncultured Prevotellaceae bacterium
ATATCCTCAAAAGTGAGAATGTCGCCGGGCTTCACAGGGTGGTCGAACGTCCAGTCGCCTACGAAATCGCCGCTTAGGCATGAATTGCCGCCGATGCGATACACATACTTGCCGGGAGCATCTTCGGGGAGTGCCTCACTCACAGTTGGCTTGTAAGGCATTTCAAGGCAGTCGGGCATATGGCAGGCAAACGACACATCGGCAATGATTGTGGAGATGCCACTGTTTTCGACCACATCGACAACCGAAGCAATCAGGTCGCCAGTGCGCCAAGTGAAAGCACTGCCCGGCTCAAGAATTAGGTGAAGATTAGGGTAGCGGCCGCCAAAGTCGCGCAGTAGCTTCACCAAATGGCCGGTATCGTAGCCTTCACGCGTCATGAGGTGACCTCCGCCCATATTAAGCCACTTTAGCTTTGGAAGGAATTTTCCAAACTGTGATTCTACAGCCTCAAGTACTTTTTCGAGGTCGAATGAAGTTGATTCGCAGAGTGCATGAAAATGAAAACCCTCTATACCATCGGGAAGTTTTTCGGGCATACGGTCGGCAGTGACACCAAATCGGGAACCCGGACCACAGGGGTTGTAAATGTCGGTTTCTACCACCGAGCACATTGGGTTTATGCGCAGTCCGCAGCTTATAGGGTGACCGTCGGGCGATGCCGAGAACTCTCTGATACGTTCGACAAAGCGCTCAAACTGTGCCACAGAGTTGAATGTGATGTGAGAGCTGCCACGCATATAGTCACCAATAGTGCCATCGGTGTATGCAGGGCAATAGGAGTGGGCGAGGCGGTGAAGCTCATCGACAGCAAGCTGCATCTCATTGAGCGAGCTGGCAGTGGAAGCTACTCCATACTCGCGGAAAATGGGAAAAGTGCGCCACAGGGCATTTGCCTTGAATGCCATGATTATTTCAGCACCGGAGCGGCGGCTTACGTCGGTAATCAAATCGAGGTTACGACGCAAGCGTTCCTCGTAAACGATATAATAGGGTGTAGATAACATAATATCTTGATAGATTATAGAATATTGAATTTAGCAAATTTCAGAAGCAAGGTCTTTGTACCTACTTCATCAAAATCCACCACAATTTTAGCATCTGAGCCTGAAGTATCCACCTTGGTTATCACGCCACGACCAAAACGGAAGTGGTCGATAATGCTGCCTACGGTAAGCTCGGAGGCTGCGTGTAAACCGAAGGAAGCATCGTGTTCGGCTTGTTGTTGTTTTACATCTTCAAAAATCTTGTTGCGCTGAGAAAAGCGCTCAGAGAGATGTGGTATATTGGCTGGCTCTTTAGGCGAGGGCTTGACCCGACTCTCAAAACTGCCGGTGCCTGCACCAAATCCACGGGAGAAATCGTCGCGTTGCCATAAATTGCGTGATTCGTAGCTGTCGATGCGGAAATCATGGCTCTTGCGCAACAGTTTCTGGTCGATGTCGCGAATGAATCGGCTTGGCACGCAATCTTTAGTGGAGCCATTCTTAAAACGGTGCTTGGCATAAGAAATCACACAAGTGGTTTCGGCTCGGGTGATAGCTACGTAGAGCAAGCGGCGTTCCTCCTCGATGCCATATATGGTATCGGCACTCATTGTGGCAGGGAAAAGCTCTTCTTCCACACCCACGATAATCACATTCTTAAATTCAAGGCCCTTAGAGGCGTGTACGGTCATTAGACGCACACACCTGCCATCATCTGAGTTGCGGTCCTCGTCGGTAGCGAGCGATATCTCGGAGAGGAAATCGAGCAAAGTAGCATTTTCATCATCTTCCTCTTGCCTTTCCTGGCAGAAAGCATTTACTGCGCTAAGAAGCTCATTGAGGTTTTCCACCTTGCTGATATTTTCAGGTGTGGATGTGGTCATAAGGCTCGAAATGAGCTGTGTGTCGGCTATGATGAAAGAAGCAAGCTCGTAGGCATTCATACCGCCACGATAGGCTTCGATGAATTTCTCGATCTGATTGCGGAATTTAGCGAGTTTGCCTTTTGTTCCGGCATTTACATTTACATCATAGTGGTCGATGTCGCAGATTATAGCCCAGATGCTTACTCCGTGATGAATTGCAGTCTGTTGCAGCTTCTCCTTTGTGGTATCGCCGATTCCACGCGCCGGGGTGTTGATGATTCGGCGCAGAGCTTCATCGTCGTCGGGATTGGCGGTGATTCGGAAATAAGCCACAGCATCTTTCACCTCCTTGCGCTGATAGAACGACAGTCCGCCATAGATGGTGTAGGGAATATTGCGCTTGCGCAAAGCTTCCTCAAGCACGCGCGATTGTGCATTTGTGCGGTAAAGTATGGCAAAATCATCAAAAGAGCCACCTTGGCGCGTCTTTGTGTAGATGATGTGGTTAGCCACGGCATAGCTTTCCTCAAAGTCGGAGTTCGACTGAATCAGCTCTACGAGTTCTCCGGGACTGTTATTGGAGAAGATATTCTTTGGAATCTGCTGGCTGTTCTTGGCAATAAGGCTGTTAGCAGCCTCAATAATGTTCTGAGTGGAGCGATAGTTCTGCTCAAGCTTGAAAGTGAGAATGCCGGGGTAATATTTCTTGAGGTCGAGAATATTGCTGATGTTAGCACCTCGGAATGAATATATGCTCTGTGCATCGTCGCCTACCACACAAAGTTTGCCACTCTTTCGGCAAAGCTGCGACACAATCATGTGCTGGGCGAAGTTGGTATCCTGATACTCATCGACGAGCACATATTGGAAATTGTCCTGATACTTTTGAAGGATATCGGGATTGTCGCGCAAGAGAATGTTTGTGTAGAAAAGAAGGTCGTCAAAATCCATTGCGCCCGCGATACGGCATCGGTTGAAATAAGCCTTGTAGATGGCAAACATTGCCGGACGCTGTGAGTGCTCATCGGCTTTGCGGAGTTGAGAGTTAAGCTCATAGTCGGTGGGAGAGATGAGGGCATTCTTCAAGCGTGAAATGTGTGACTGTACCACCGACGACTTATAGATTTTGTCGTCGAGATTCATATCCTTGATAATCATCTTGAGCAGCGATTTTGAGTCGTCGGTGTCGTAGATAGTGAAGTTGCCATTGAAGCCAAGGCGGTCGGCATTGATGTGCAGAATCTTCGAGAAAATAGAGTGGAAAGTCCCCATCCACAGGCGTGCGGCATTATCTTCGCCCACAAGTGGTGCAATTCGCTCTTTCATTTCGCGGGCAGCTTTGTTGGTGAAAGTTAGAGCCATGATTCTGCCCGGCGAATAGCCAAGGTTAAGCAAATGTACGATTTTATATGTGAGCACACGGGTCTTACCCGAACCCGCACCGGCAATCACAAGTTGTGGACCATCGGTGTAGAGCACGGCATCGCGTTGCTGGTCGTTGAGTTTCTCAAGATACTCTTCCAAAATCAATCAGTAAATTAGTGAGTTACACATCAAAAATACATCAAACGAGCTACCTGTAGCTCGTGGAGAAAGATTTGATAGTGCAAAATTACTACAATTTTGCGACATATCACTTTCTTGGCACGAAGAATATGCCCAATCGTGCGAAATTATAGGGCGTTGTAGCTTGGGATGTCGGGCAGAAAAGAGTAGGAATTATGGGCGTAATCGATTTTGCAGCAGTAATGTTGCAATCCATTGGAAACGATAAGATATTTAGCCTGAAGCACCATATTGTATCGGCAAATCTGGTCGAAGACTGTTTGTGTGATTTTGATAGAAGGGGCCTTGTATTCCACAATCACCATTGGTGAGCCATGGTGGTCGGTGACAACGGTGTCGCAACGGCGACAGATACCATTCTGTGTAAGCGACATTTCATTACTCATCAATCCGGCGGGAAATCCACGGTCGGCTATAAGAAACTCCACAAAATTCTGCCTAACCCACTCTTCGGGCGTCAGTGTGACAAAGCGGCGGCGTAAGCGGTCGAATATCACACGGTTACCTTGAGGAGTGACTTTTACGTTGAAGTTGCGCTGAGGCAGATTTAGAGTCATGTAGCCAATAATTTTTTGCATTTCGTGAAATAATGCGTAAATTTACGGAAATTTTTGCAAATATCCACAAAAATGGCAGTAAAGAAAGAAGCTATCACATACTCGCAGCTCGCCACAGAGATTAGTCGTGGTGTGTTTCGTCCCATTTATTTGCTGATGGGAGAAGAGTCATTCTATATTGACGACTTAGAGCAAAAAATAGTTTCGGGTGCTCTACGTGAAGATGAGCGAGACTTCAATCTCACTATCTGTTATGGCGTAGATGTGGAAACTCGAGA
>CALZFJ010000228.1 GCA_945645715.1 uncultured Prevotellaceae bacterium
CTCGGTGTTTCCGATTTGCGCTGCAAAATTATATATTTTCATTTACATGACCAAATGCGTAAATTCTTGCAGATTAGTGCTTTAAGTGGCTAATCATCTGGTCAATATAATACTTGTACAAGTGGCATCAGTTTACTTAAACCAATGGACAATAAACTGGCAACTCATCTGGTCGGTATGACAGAAATCATTGGTTCCAACTCATTGAGTATGGACGAAATGGATATTCAAAGATGTGGCAAATGATGTGGCACAAGCACTGGACAATGGTTTGATGATTATCTGATCAATGCTATTGCTAAACATCTGGTTAGACAAGTGGATAATAAGTATCATAAATCGCTGATTTACTGAAAAGTAGATTTAACATAGTTTAATTATCATACTTCAGTCGAGTATGATTTTTCGGGCATTTTCTGCACAAAAATGAGCTCTTTGACATTGTTCCAGATGATGCAGGTACACGACAGTACAGACAACAGTTTCTTTGTTATCCAAAGATACCATTGTCGGTACAAGTTGAAGAAAAATGTACTGCAAATGAAAGATTTAGGGGATTCCCTTCGTTTGTCTCGCAATAATTGTGTACCTTTGCAAAAGAATAGCAGAGGTCTTTGATAACGTGGACATCGTGAAAGAATATCGCAAGATATGTTTTCAACAAGTTTTGTCCCATTTTTGTCCCGCGAGAACTTCCAACTTTGGGACAAGATTTTGTAAGTAATTGGTTTTCAGTATAGAAAACTATCGGAAATCCCTTAATTTTAGGCAACCACCAGAACGGCCCGTTTTGACCGATGAAGGTGGCATCAGTGAGGAATTGGTTGGTCTGGAAAATCGCGTCATCTATCTCTTCTTCAAGGAGATTGATGCCAAAGTCGCTGAGTGTGCCGTCTGCTGTTGTCATTTTGAATGGTTAATTGTTCTTCGATTAATTCTTATCCTGTTGAGAATCATTCATTGGGATTTTTCGCTCTTTTGTGCCATTTGCCGATAGCACCGGAAGCTATCGTTGCATTGTCGGCAGTATCATAATCCTCGCCTTGCAGGAGAGTCCGCACTTGTGCGTAGTTTGCCTGAGTTGCGAGATACTTTATCAAGGTGTTGTTGATTTCGCACAGCTCATCATATATTCTGAGATATTGCTGCTTGCGCTGTGCGTTGGAGAGATAGGCTGACTTCACCGACCGGATAGCGCACTTGATGATGTCGCGCCGCTCCTCCCAATAGCTGCGGTCGTTGGCCGACGCTATGCGGCTGATGTTCTGCTCGAAGTCGGCGAGCTTGTCATTGATTTTGTCGCCCTCGGCAGCCCATGCGAGGTCAATCCGGCGGTCGGCGACATTCAGTGCCTCGATTTCGGCACGTTTGGTGAGCGACGAGTCAATCCGTTCGGCATCATCAACCTGCTTGTAGAGGTTTCCGGCGGCAAGAGTGCGGTAGGAGAGCTTGTTGCGGCTTGAAGCCGACTGGCGGTAGTCGTTGTGCAGAAGCCAGTAGTAGGCATCGGGCGTGAGTGTCCCTTTGCCGACTTCCATCACCGTCACCTGATTCTTCTTGCTGCTGTCGTGGTTGTAAGTCACCTGCGCCGTCCCCGCCACCGCAGTTACAGCCATCATCGCAACAAGCGCATGTTTTTTCCAAGTGTTTTCCATCTCCAAATTTTGTGTTTTTCCAACTGCCATAAAGGCCGTCATGTAATATATAATGTGTGTTTTATTCGTGTTTTTCTATGTATGCCAGCTGCAAACTACAGCTAAGATTTTTTCATAGAGATAAAATAATGTATCATATCCAATAGACCATGAGTTTGATACGGTCGTCGTATGAATCATTAACGCCACAAAAGTACAGTGCCGACAAATTAGCACAAAGCCTTTTCAGAACAATTTTTAGGGATTTAGCAATTATTAGTAAATCAGTATGATATTTGTGTAAATCATACTCTCATACTTCCTTCTTCGTTGACTCAGATATCACTTATAAATGATATAGAACAACTTCAAACTAATCCTTGCTTTGGGTGAGCCAGCGGTGGAGGGAGGTGGTGGTGATTTCTCGGAGGGTGCGGGCGCGATAGACGCTGCGCTTCCAGTAGCCGATGCGCACCTGAATGTATCGCCAAGTGTCGAAGTAGGCGGTGTTGACCTGGAGACGGATCCGGTCAAGTCCTATATTGATGCGGTCAAGGACTGCTATCAGTTCGGCAGTGGAGCAGTTCGCGGCTCCGGTGGCATACAGCACAAGGTCGCTTACGGAGCGATAGAGGCTCTCAGCCTCCTTAGTTATTCTTACAACCGCCCGGCGGTTGACGCTGATTATCAGGGTGTCGGTACTTACGATGTCACCTTGCGCAAGGCATTTTTCTCGATAGGCATCGAGCATCGTCTTGTAGTCTTCAATTCGGGTGCTCACGGTATTGTAGGTTGTCTTGATATTCAGAGCAGTACGCAGCGACTGGTAGAGAGCGTCGATGGCATCGAAGGCTCGTGTGTATTTGTCGAGTTCGTCGCCGATGTCGCGGTGCCGCTTGGCTTCCTTGCTGCTGTTCTCATGCAGCACATTGTTGCTCATTTCCAGCGTACTGCGGGCAAGAAGCAGACTGCGCTGCGTCTTGTGGTCGTTGATGTACGCTTCCACCGACACAAAGTCGAAGCCCCACTGCGCCTTCACGCACAGCGGAACCATCGCCATAAGAAGTATCAAAAGTCTATTCATCTTCATTCGGATTTTTGGCGGAATTCAGCCACCGAGTTAATGCCTGTGATGCAATATCTTGCTTTATGACCGGGTTGTTCACACCCAGCAAAGCATCGCGCAGAATATCTGATATGCTGCGGCGATAGTGCATCATTTTCTCCAGAATCACAAGGTCGGCATAAATCTTCGTGATACGGGTGTCGATGTCACGTGCCGCCTCCAGACGGTCACTCGCCCACAGTAGGTGGAAAGTGTCGGAGGTCGTATCTTCGGCAGGCGGAGCCGTGTATTGATACTCAGCCGTAACCGCACACGACGGATATTGCCGGGCAATCTCAGAAATCCGACCGTTTACCTCGTCGAGCTTCTCCTGTTCACTTTTCGTTGGGTCAAGCGAAAGGACTTCCACAATATTCGTGGTGGAATAGTGAGCAGTCAGTTGCCAGTCGATTTGCAGAATGGCACGGTGAATCTTTATTCCCAGGAAGTATTTCGGATTGCGTGCCATAGAGAGTTTCGCGGTGAACGTCACCATTCCGTTGATGTTGCCTACAACGCCTTTTCGGGAGAACGTGAAGCCGTTCCACGCGCCTTTGTCCTGCCAACGTATGTCATAGACCGTCTGGCAGTCGCGCATAATCGCGGGGATTCGGTAGTGGTCATCGGTCGCCACGTCATTGTCGCTTGCCGCTTCCTCCTTTGCTGCCAAAATATCCGCCAACGTGCCTTGCCACTGCGCAAGCTCGCTCTGTAGCTGACCGATTTCCGTCTGATTGGCATTGTAGCGGTTGCGTAGTTCCGCCGCTTCTTCAATGCTTGCCGAACCGATTTCTGAAGCTATCCTTACATTCTCCGACTGCAATGCGCTGATTTGCGCTTCGAGCGAAGCAATCTTCTCGCGTGCCTCACGCTCCCGTTCATCAAGTCCGCTAAGGTCGAGCGACGATTCTGCCGTCGTCGTCAGCATCGCACATTCCTTGCTATGTGCGTTCAGCTCCTTGCCGCAGTCGCCGCACTTATACTGCGTAGTGCCCTTTCCGAGTTCGCTGTCATCGCTGCAAGTGACACTTATGGTCACGCTCTCGCAACCCTTCAGCTTGTCGGTATTTGAGGCTTGATAATAGCGTTTCGCATCTGCATCGACGGTGTAGATATGTTCGCGGTCGTTGCTCGCAAACTCGCTACGCATCACCATCAACTGAGTGCGGAAGGCGTTAAGATCCATACTGTAAGAGTCGAAAACTGCATCGTACACCTCCTCACGCGAGGCAGGAGAGCCGACCGAATCGGTGCGTTGTATATACCATCGCTGGGTATAGTAAGTGTCTTCCGTCTCCTTGATGTAGTCGCTTACCCACGAAGTAAGGTTGTAGTCACCGCGTCGGAACATCTTCGCCCAGTTTTCCTTACCGCCAATCATACCGAGAAGAGCATCACCGGCATCGTGCTCGAATGAATCGAATAAATCAGCATAGTTCCGCACTATGGTGACTACATTCTCGCGCTTGCCATTGAGCAGACCGTTGAAAAGGCT
>CALZFJ010000229.1 GCA_945645715.1 uncultured Prevotellaceae bacterium
GGCAGTCTCGGCTCCATCTACGTAGAAGTTGTAGTAGTTGCCCGAGATAGTAACCTTCGCCTTGAAAGTGACGAGCTTAGCGAGGGCATTCTCAGACTGATTGAGAAGAGCATTGAAAGCGGCACCATCTAAGGCTGTGGCAGCAGGATAAGTGTAGCTGATGTTGGCTATGACTTCTTCGCTGCTGTTACCGGTGATTTGCAAGCCGAGGTTGTAGGCTGACACGGCACCGTCGGTGAGAGTGATGACGTTGCCCACCTGCCAAGCCGAAGCGTCGAAACCTGAAGCGTAGTAAACGAGAATGCTGCCGCTATTGTCGGTGAGGACATATCCGCGGTTGCAGATGGCTGTGATAACGCCGGTGACGTTTATGTTGTCGCCAACGTCGGCAGTGCCAATTGTGCTTGAAAGCTCAACGGCAGGTTCTTCGGGTTCATCGCTGCCGAATACAGGCTCCTGCTCGGCTTCCTTGTAGTTAACCACAACCATATCGCCGGCCTTAGCCTCGGGGAAATCTTCGGCGAGGAATCCGGGAATGAATTTGCTTGCAGGATTTTCGGGAGTGAACGCCTCAACGTATTTCTCCTCGTCGCCCCACACAGCCTGATAGGCGGCTTCATCGACGGTAAATTCGCCGGCGGCAGCAAAGTCGGTGATTTCTTTGGGTAGATCGCCGGCAGTTTTGAAAGTGAGCTTAATAGAAGAACCGTTGTCGAGAGTGAAATAAGCGAAATCGGGGTCGCTCAGGAAATTGGGAACATACTCCTTTGCCGAAATTTCGTTAGTGAAATAGTGCTGAGTGCCGACAGCCTTGAGAGCCTTGGCGAGAGCGTCGCCGGCCTTGGCGATGTTGTCGGAATTGGCAGCAAGATTAGCATAGTCGGCATCAGTGAGAGTATATTCGATAGCTTGAGCATCTACGATAGATTGTTCGCCATCAAAGCCGTCAAGCTTGTCGTTCCAGCTATTGACGTCGCAGCTAGCCAAAGAGGCAAAAGCAGCGCCGACAAGAATTGAATATAATAGATTCTTTTTCATATTTCTGTGACGATTAGTAGATTAGAAATTAACTTTCAAGCGAACAGAGTAGGTGCGACCGAAAGAATAGAACACACGGTAGGCATTCTGCCAGGTACCCGCTTCGGAAGTAGAAGTGTAGGCGTCCATCACGTAGAAGTGATTGAAGAGGTTATTGACATTACCCGAGAGAGTAGCACGCATGCCGCCAAACTTGAAAGAGTAGCTTGCGTGCATATCGAGCTGGTTACCCCAAGGAATACGCCACGGGTCGGCAACGTTGATGTCGGAATTGGCAGTGTAGTTGCTCGATGAGATGGTGTAGTCGCTGTAGTTCTTGGCATTGAAAACCCAGTCGGCGCCGATGCGGAATCCCTGGAATGGACGGACGTTAACTCCGAGCGAACCGGTGATTTGAGCCGAGCCACCCACTTTCACCCCTTTCTGGTTGAGGCGGGAATAAGCGTGGTCTTCGGCGAGGATGCCCGTGGCTACGTTACCGCGGAGGTCGGCGAGAGGCTGTCCGTTCTGGTTGTAGAAGTAACCGATGGCATTGCTTGCCCACTCATAGTCGCCGAAAGAAATCATACCCTCGAAATCGACCCAACGGGTGGGACGATAGCGGAAGTTGGCCTCAATGCCCATGTGGCGAGAGTCAACGCCCTGCATATTTAGGTAATAGCGGTCGCCGGCATGGTCGCCCGAAGTGATTTCACCGCCACGGGTAGTGGTCTTGTCCATCCACTTGGTGTAGTAGGCATTGACATCGGCAGAAAGAACAGAGCTCTTGAATCCATAACCAACTTCAAATGACATAATCTTCTCGTTTACTGCATTGGGGTTGGTAGCGTTGCTGACACCTGAAGAGAGAAATGCACCGCCGGAATAGAACGGAGCGCGGCTGATGTAGCCAGCGTTGAAGAATACGTTGTTGTAGCGGTCGATATTGTAGTTGGCACCACCCTTAACAGTCCAACCGATGAAGTTCAGCTTCTCAGATTTTGCGTGCTGAGCATCGTAGTAGAACTTATCGACGCGCCAGTAGCCGGTGTTGTTGATAGAACCGGCAAGTACGAGGTTAAGTCGCTTGTCGAGCATGTTGTATTCGGCTTGAGCGAATGCGCCCTCTTGATGAGTGTGTCCGTCGTAGTTGCGATATACGATATCACCCACACCAAGTTTCTCATATTTCCACATGGGGTCGGCAGCAGCGGCATTGTTGGCAGCCGATACATTCTTACGGCTTGAGTCGTCCATGTAATATTCACCGTCGTAGAGGTCAATGATCTTGTTGAAGTGCTTACCGATATAGTAGCGCACATCGATACCACCGGTGAAAGTGAGACGCTGTGGGATAAATTCGTTGCGGTAGGTCGATACGAGTCCATACCACTCGTGCTCGTTGAATGATTTAGCCATCACCATGTTGGAACCGGTGGTGCTTGCAGCATTCATTTCTTGAATCTGATCGTAGGCAAATGTTCCGTCGGGATTGCGGAAGAGAGTGTTGATTACGCCATTTGAAGCGCCATACCACGAAGAGTAGCTAATGGAGTTTCCATTCCATGTGCCACGACCCTGACCGCTATAGCCACCACCACGGCCAATTGACACGTAGGCAGCAGTAGAGAGCGACGACTTGTAGTCGATTTGCCAGATGTGGTTGAGCGAAATCTGAGGCTTGTGATACTGGTTGCGATTAGAAGAGCGCACTTTGCCGTTCTTGTCGTAACCGAAAGTAGGGTTGTACTTGTAGCGAATGTCGCCAGCCATGTAGTTTACAGCCTCGTTCTGATAAGCATCGATTGTGAGGCCATCTTGCGAGCTGCGCTTGTTGTGAGTCTGAGGAGCGCCGAAAGCTGTCAAAGAAAGCTGGTGAGAATCATTGATACGCTTTGAGAGGTTTACGAACCAGTTGTAGCCGTTGAAGTCAGTTCCCTGGATATATCCGTCGCCTTGACGGTGAGCGAAGAGGGCGGTCATAGCCCAACCATTGCTCATAAGACCTGTTGAGAAGGAAACACCTTCCTGGTGCATACCGTCGTTACCCATGCCATACCACACGGTACCGCCCTTCTTGGCATCGAGAGAGCGAGTGGTGATGTTGATAGTACCACCCACGGAAGGAGCCGAGATGATAGCAGCACCAAGACCGCGCTGAGTCTGCATCGACGAAGTCACGTCGCTCAGACCTGCCCAGTTGCTCCAATATACGCCGCCCCATTCCATGTCGTTGATGGGCACACCATTGATGAGTACAGCCACGTTGGCAGCCTGGAATCCGCGCATATTGATTTTAGAGTCGCCATATCCACCGCCGTCTTTTGTAGCCCAAACGCCCGGAGTTGTCTTCAGGACCTCGGGGAACTCCTGGTTACCGAGTTTCATGTCGATGGTAGCAGCATTCACTTCGGAGATAGCCACCGGAGTGACGCGAGTCTTAGCCACCGAAGAGGTGATTACCACGTCGTTGAGCAAAGTGGATTCCACTTCGAGGCGGATTTCGCCCATCTGTGAACTGGCTTTGAGTTTCAAGGGCTTGTAGCCCACCGACTGGATAGTGATTTCTTTAGTTCCCTCTTTCACTTTGAGCTGGAACATACCATCGATGTTGGTAGAAGTACCTTCGGTAGTTCCCGGAACTAACACTGTGGCTCCGATAACGGGTTCCCCCTTCTCGTCGAGCACACGACCGCGGCAATTAATCACACCCGATGCAGCGAGCATCTGCGATGCAACCAAGACAATTGCGGCAGCCAAGAGAAGTAGTCTCTTCATACTGATAGAATTAGTTAAAAATATAAACAAAAAAATTATACATACAAGTAAGCAGCTGTTTGTGCAGTTTGATTCGGTGCAAAAGGCATAAAAATCCAAATGCCCTATCGACAACAAAGCCGGATTTCTTAAAAAATGAAATTCCCATTGGTTTGTCGATGGCAAAGTTACGCTAAATTCCTATAATTAGCAAATATTTGCAAAAATGAAATGATAATGTTATTTCATATAAGGTTATGGCTGAATGATTGTGTCGTTAGCACAAAGTAGCGAATGATGTATGTGTGTATGAATTTTTTAGTGCTGTGCGCTCGATTTGCACAAATTTTATGTAACTTTGCAATTGAAAGGCTGAAGGCGTGTCCTTTTGAGAATTTTGTATTGGATATGTGCGCAGCCGATATAGTCAATTAAGTGTAAATCAATTAAATAAGAT
>CALZFJ010000230.1 GCA_945645715.1 uncultured Prevotellaceae bacterium
TGACAATATAGGGGTGCTATCGCCAAAATTGCGTAATTTTGCAAATTGATAATGTTTGATGCAATGAATAAGCGAATTTTCTTGTCATTCCCGCATCTCGGTGGCAACGAGATGCAATATATCAACGAGGCTTTCAGTGAGAGCTGGGTGGTGCCACTCGGACCCAATGTCGATGAGTTTGAGCGCAGGCTCGAAGCCTATCTCTCTGCCTCGAATGTGGTGGCTCTCAGCGCCGGAACTGCTGCCCTTCACTTGGGGCTTGTGGAACTTGGAGTGACTGCCGGCGATGAAGTGCTGTGCCAGTCGTTCACCTTTGCCGCAAGTGCCAACCCGGTGAAATATCAGGGTGCCAACCCGGTATTTGTCGATAGCGAACCCGACACGTGGAATATGTCGCCCGATGCCCTTGAACGTGCCATCATCGACCGTAAGCGCGTCACAGGTCGCTACCCCAAGGCTATCGTGGTGGTGCACCTCTATGGCATGCCTGCAAAAATGAGCGAAATAATGGCTATCGCTGCACGCTACAATATACCCGTGCTCGAAGACGCTGCCGAGGCTCTCGGCTCCACTTATAAAGGTCGCAAGTGCGGCACAATCGGCAATTTTGGAGCACTGAGCTTCAATGGCAACAAAATCATCACCACCTCGGGTGGAGGTGCACTCATCTGCCCTAATGACGAGGCTGAGCGCCATGTGAAGTTCCTCGCCACTCAGGCGCGTGAGCCTATGCCCTACTATTATCACAAGGAGATTGGCTACAACTACCGTCTCAGCAACATCAGCGCCGGAATAGGCTGCGGACAGATGGAGCACATCGCCGAGCGCGTAGCTCGCCGCCGCGAAATCCACGCTCTCTACGCCAAGGGCTTGGCTTCTCTGCCCGGAATCACCGTGCACACCGAGCCTACTGCCGATGCTGTTTCCAATTTCTGGCTCACCACAATTCTCCTCGACGACAGCCTTCAGTTCTCTCCCGAAGACTTGCGCCAGGCTCTCGAAGCCGAGAATATCGAGTCGCGCCGCCTGTGGCGCCCCATGAACATGCAGCCCGTGTATGCCGACGCACCTTTCTATGGCGACGGCTGCGCCGAACGCTTGTTCAATCGCGGCTTGTGCCTCCCCAGCGGAAGCATTCTCACCGACGAAGAGATTGCGCGTGTAGTTGATTGCATCACCAAGTTCTACCATAGCAAATAATCCACACAGAATCATATATATGGAGTTATTACCACCCGGATTTCAGGTTCTCATCTTCGACCTCGACGATACGCTCTACAAAGAGATTGATTTCGTAATGTCGGCTTATAAGCACATCGACCGCCTTTTGGTCGCCGACTACGATATGAAGCCCAACGAGGCCTACAAGATTCTCGTCAATGCCTTCAACTGCGGCGAGAACGCATTCGATGTACTACAAGCGTACCTCACGAAGAAAGGCATCAACATTCCCGATGCCATCGCATGGATGGTCGAGGAATACCGCAACCATATCCCTATGATAAGCCTCAACAAGGAAACCCGACAGATGCTCGAGCACATGCAAGCTATGGGCGTGCCTATGTTTATCATCACCGACGGCCGCTCATTCACGCAGCGCAACAAGATTCGTGCCTTGGGTCTGTATGACTTTATACCTTGGAGCAACGTATTCATTAGCGAGGAAATGGGCTGCGAAAAGACCAATCCGGCTTCTTTCGAGGAAATCAAGCGCCGCTATCCATCATCTCCCGATGAAAAGGTGGAATATCTCTTTGTGGGCGACAATCCCGCCAAGGACTTCATCGTTGCCAACACTCACGGCGGCCTTTCGGTGCTGCTGCTCGACAACGGCAAGAACATTCACCCGCAGGACATCAAGGTCGATAACAAGCACCAGGCCCGCTTCTGCATCAAGCGTTTCAAGGAGCTCGACGACTACATCAACGACATGTTTTATTTCTAATCATAACTCTTTCCCAAAATAGCATCTTTATGGACAATAAGCAACACAAAATAGCCCTAATCACCGGCATCACCGGTCAAGACGGTTCGTTCCTCGCCGAGTTTCTCCTCGAAAAAGGATATGAAGTGCATGGCATCATTCGACGCAGCAGTTCTTTCAACACCGGTCGCATCGAGCACCTTTATCTCGATGAGTGGGTGCGCGACATGAAGCAGAAGCGTCTCGTGAATCTCCACTACGGCGACATGACCGACTCCAGCTCGCTCATTCGCATCATCGAGGAAGTGCAGCCCGACGAAATCTACAACCTCGCCGCCCAGAGCCATGTGAAGGTCTCATTCGACGTTCCCGAATACACTGCCGAGACCGATGCCGTGGGTACTTTGCGCTTGCTCGAGGCGGTGCGCATTCTTCACCGCGAAAAAGTCACCAAGGTGTATCAGGCAAGCACTTCCGAGCTTTATGGCAAGGTGCAGGAGGTTCCACAGAACGAAAACACGCCTTTCTATCCGCGCAGCCCCTATTCATGCGCTAAAATCTACGGCTTCTGGATTACGAAGAACTATCGCGAGAGCTACGGAATGTATGCTGTGAATGGCATTCTCTTCAATCACGAGAGTGAGCGTCGCGGTGAGACTTTCGTAACCCGAAAAATCACAATAGCAGTGGCTCGCATCGTAAATGGCTTGCAGGACAAGCTCTATCTCGGCAACCTCAATGCCTACCGCGACTGGGGCTATGCCAAAGACTATGTGGAGTGTATGTGGCTCATCATGCAGCAGCCTGAGCCTGACGACTTTGTGATTGCCACCGGCGAATATCACACTGTGCGCGAATTTACAACACTGGCATTTGCCCGCGCCGGAATCGAGCTTGAATGGAAGGGCGAAGGGCTCGACGAAAAAGGCATAGACCGCGCCACAGGGCGTGTCCTCGTAGAGGTCGATCCCAAATATTTCCGCCCTGCCGAAGTCGATCAGCTCCTTGGCGATCCCACCAAGGCACGCACAAAACTCGGCTGGAACCCGCGCAAGACTTCTTTCCAACAACTCGTGAACATAATGGTCGATAACGACCTCCGACTCGTGAAGAACGACCCGCACAATGTGCGATAACGTTGCATCTCTCCCCTATTTCCATCTCATTTTTCAATCTATTGATTATGGAAAAAGACTCAAAAATCTATGTTGCCGGTCACCGCGGACTCGTGGGTTCGGCAATTTGGAACAACCTCAAGAAAAAAGGCTATACCAACTTGATAGGCCGCACACACTCCGAGCTCGATCTGCTCGATGCCGTGGCTGTGCGCCAATTCTTCGATGCCGAGCAGCCCGAATATGTGATTCTCGCTGCAGCTCATGTGGGTGGAATCATGGCTAACAGCATCTACCGCGCCGATTTCATCTACCAAAACCTGCAAATCCAGCAGAATGTCATCGGCGAGAGCTTCCGCCACGGCGTAAAGAAGCTCCTTTTCCTTGGAAGCACCTGCATTTATCCGCGCGATGCCGTGCAGCCCATTCCCGAAAGCGCATTGCTCACCTCTCCACTCGAATACACCAACGAGCCTTACGCTATCGCAAAAATTGCCGGGCTGAAGCTGTGCGAAAGTTTCAATCTGCAATATGGCACCAACTATATCGCCGTGATGCCCACCAACCTCTACGGGCCCAACGACAACTTCAATCTCGAGACAAGTCACGTGCTGCCGGCAATGATTCGCAAGATATATCTCGCAAAGATGCTCCACGAGCAGAATCTCGATGCCGTACGTGCCGACCTCTGCCGCCGACCCATCGAGGGCATTGACGGAAACGCTCCCGAAGAGGATATCCGTGCCATTCTCGCAAAATATGGCATTCACAGCACTCACCTGCTCCTTTGGGGTTCGGGCAAGCCTATCCGCGAGTTCCTCTGGAGCGAAGATATGGCTGACGCTTCGGTATATGTAATGGAACACATCGACTTTGCCGACACCTATCCCGGCGAACCCGTCGCTCCGGGAACCACCGAGGCTGCCCGTCGCGAAATCCGCAACTGCCACATCAACATTGGCAGCGGCAAGGAAATTACCATTGCCGAGCTTGCCAATCTCGTAAAGAGCACTATCGACTACCGCGGCGAGATACGCTGGGACGCATCGAAGCCCGACGGCACTATGCGCAAGCTCACCGACGTGAGCCGTCTTCACTCTCTCGGCTGGCACCACACCATGGAAATAGAAGATGGTGTGCGCACTCTTTATCACTGGTATCAGCAAAACTAAAGCATTATATACTTGCCT